>DTXZ01000069.1 GCA_012962155.1 Aquificales bacterium | reverse complement strand
GAGGTTCTACATTTGAACATCCTTTCCCTCGCTACGGGATATTTTTTAAATAATTTTTTAAAAAGCTATTCCCCCCAAGTTTTTATTTTGGTGGAAAGCGACCGTTATCCCGCCCTTCTTTCGGTTAAAGTGGAGAGAAAATTTATAGTAAACGCCCGTATAAGCGGTCAAAGTTTTAAATTTCTGAGGATTTTTAGAGGTTTTTATGCTAGGTTTTTCAACACTTTTGATAAAATAATCTGTAAAGATAGGGAAAGCTGTGCAAAATTCCGCTCCATAGGGGTAAATTCCAAAATTCTTACCCCCTGCGGTAATTTAAAGGCTGTCTTTTTTCCCAAGGCTGGAAGTCCACCCGTTTTACCCAAGGGCTTTGTTTTGGTGGCGGGAAGCACCCACAAAGGGGAGGAGGAGATTCTGCTGTCGGCTTTTGGAGAGATAAAAAAGAGAATTCCCTCCGCGGTTTTGGTTATAGCCCCCCGCCACCCCCAAAGGGCGAAAGAGGTCTTGAAGATCGCAAAAATGAAGCTTCCCACCTTCAAGACCCTTTTAAGGTCGCAGGTTTTTAACCCCCACTTTAAAGGGGATATTCTCATCGTAGACACCTTGGGGGAACTTTTAGGGTTTTACCGAATCGCAAATGTAACCTTTGTGGGGGGAAGTCTCGTTCCCTTAGGGGGACACAATTTGTTAGAACCGGCCTACTTTGGAAAACCGGTAATGTTTGGTCCCTTTGTGGAAAAATTTAGGGATTTGGAAAAGCTCCTAAAGGAGTTAGGCTTGGCTTATCCCGTTAAAGGGGTGGGGGATATAACCGCAACCGTTTTAAGGATTCACGGTAAAGGGGTAAACCCTAAAGGGGATTTAAAAGAGATATCGGAACGGATATTGGAGTGTTACAAAAGGGAACTGCAACTTTAGAGACGGTATATTATCCTTCCCCTCGTTAGGTCGTAGGGGGTTAGTTCCACCTTGACGCGGTCACCGGGAACTATCCTTATGAAGTGAACCCTCATTTTTCCCGAAAGGTGGGCTAAAACCTCATGTCCCGTGTCCAGCTTAACCCTAAAAAGCCCGTTGGGAAGAGCCTCGGTAACTTCCCCTTCCATAATTATTCCCGTTTCCTTCTTGTGTTCGTCCTTCTTTTTCTTCTTTCCCATCAAGGTTTAAATAATTTACAGAAAACACTCCGGAAAGCCTACCTTTTGTGAGGGTAGAAGCTTCCCATTAATTATTATGGGGAATAAATATGAAAAAGAATTTTTAAAAGGTTAAGAAACGCCCGCTTTGTAATGTATCCAATCGTTGTAGACGCTCTCTATTTCCCTTTCAAAGTTAAAGAATTTTTTTGGAAAATCCCCGAGTTTGCGTTCGGGAAGTTCGTCTAGTTTTAGCTCTACCACTTGAGAGCCGTCGTATTCAAAGTTTAAAACCACCACTAAGTCTTTATCGGTGGGAATAACCTTAACCAGTTTGTCCCTTATAATTCCCCCGTCTAAGGGTTTTGTTCCTTTATTTTTTCTCTTTATATCCCCGCTTTTAACCTTTTTCACCTTACCTTTGGCGGTAATAAAGACCACATAGGGCTCCTCGTTGAGGGCGGCTATACCCCTAACCTCGTCTCCTTTGGCGAGTTTTATAACCTGCGAACCTTTGGAGGAGGTACCGGTGGCGGCAACCTGGTTGGTGGGAAATCTTAGAACAAAACCATTGGAGGTGTAAACCAAAATGTCTCCCCAATCTTGGGACTCCCAGATGCCCGCTACCTCATCCCCTTCGGTGAGTTTTATAACGGGTGAACCGGCCCGGGTGTAGTTAAAGTCTTCCAAGGATAGTTTCTTGACATAACCCTTTTTAGTAGCTATGAGCAACCTTCCGAACTCCTTGCGGAATACCCCTACAATTTTTTCACCCTCCTTAAGTTTTACCTTCGTCTTTTTAAGGAGTTTGTCGCCGGTAACCCAGTAAGTTCTTCCCAAGTTGGTGGCTATAAAGAGCCCCTCCTTGGCGGAAACCTTTAAAAGTCCCACCACCGGTTGGGTGAAACTCCTTTCCTCTTCATCCTCCAAAGGTAAAACCGTTCCGTCGCTAAAAACTACCACGGGAATATCCTTTTTCTCAAACTCTCCTTGGATGTATTCAACAAAACTCCTCCTCTCGTCACCATACTTCTCAACCAACTCCAAAAGTTCCTTTTTGAATATATCAATCTTCCTGGAGTGCCTTAGGAGTATGTTTTTGTAGTCCTCTATCTGTTTCCTTAGTTTTTGGGCCTCCTCCTCAAGGGCTTTGGTTTCTAAGGAGGTAAGCCTTTGGAGTTTTAGATCTAAAACCGCCTGAGCTTGCTCGGGTGAAAGTTGGAACTCCCCAATCAGTTTTCTTTTCGCCTCTTCACCCGTTTGGGAATTTCTCACTATTTCTATAACCCTGTCTATGTTTCTTACCGCATTTATTAGACCTTCAACGATGTGAAGTCTCTTTTCCGCCTTCTTGAGGAAGTATTTGGTTCTTTTGGTTATTACCTCCAGGCGGTGTTTTATAAACTGGGATAGGAGTTCCTTAATTCCCACCTGTTTGGGTTCCCCGTCTATCAAAACGACCATGTTCACTGAAAAGTTTTTCCTAAGTTGGGTATGCTTCAGGAGCTGTTGAATTATTTTCTCCGGTTCACCGTAGCGGGAAACCTCTATTACAATTCTGATACCTTCCTTGTCACTCTCATCCCTTAAATCGGTGATGTTTTTGACCTTTTTATCCCTCACCAGTTGGGCTATCCGTTTTATAAGTTCCGATTTATTTACCTGGTAGGGAAGTTCGGTTATTACTATCAGTTCCTTCCCACCTTTTTGGCGTTCTATGTGAATTTTAGCCTTTAACCTTATAGACCCCTTCCCGGTCTTGTAAATTTTTATTAACTCCTCTTTGGTATTTTCAATTATTCCTCCGGTGGGAAAGTCGGGGGCTTTTATATATTTACCGACTATTTCCTCTACGGTAAGTTCGGGATTTTCGGCCAAGGCGATAAGGGCTTTTGCAACCTCTTTTAAATTATGGGGTGGGATAGAGGTGGCCAAACCGACCGCTATACCGGTTGTTCCGTTGCACAAAAGGTTGGGAAACTTGGAGGGTAAAACCTTGGGTTCTTCCACCGAACCGTCAAAGTTGGGTTGCCAATCAACGGTATCCTTGTCTATATCCTCCAGCATTTCAACCGCCAGGGGCGTCAGGCGCACTTCCGTATAACGCATCGCGGCCGCCGGGTCTCCGTCAATAGAACCGAAGTTCCCTTGCCCGTCCGCGAGGGGATAACGCATTGTAAAAGGTTGGGCCATCCTTACCAAGGTGTCGTAAACCGCTTGATCACCGTGGGGGTGGTAGAAGGAAAGGATATGCCCAACCACTCTGGCACTCTTTTTATAGGGTTTATTGGGTAAAAGCCCTATTTCATACATTCCGTAAAGTATCCTTCTTTGAACCGGTTTCAGCCCATCTCTGACGTCGGGAATGGCACGCCCTATAATAACGGACATTGCGTAGTCTAGATATGATTGCTTTGCCTCTTCCTCTATCGGAATTGTCAGTATCTCTTCGGGCATAACGGGAAATATTTTAACTTACTTTTTTACAAATATTATTTTGTAATATAGGGTTATGTATAAGATACTCTTATGCTTCTTTGGGACCTATTTAAGGGGTTGGAGTTAAACTTTACCCCCACACTGGAAAGGGTCAGAAAGGCTTGTCAAAAGGCGGGAAACCCGCAAAATTCCTACCCCTCAGTTATAGTGGGGGGAACCAACGGAAAAGGTTCAACCACCGCCTTTTTGGAAAGGCTATACCGATATCACGGACTCAAAACCGGCAGGTTTGTTTCTCCCCACCTCGTTGATGAAACCGAAAGGTGGAGAATAGACAATGTTCCCATAGATGAAGAAACCCTAAAGGTCTACGTAAACCGAATAAAACCCCTTATGGAAGAATTTAAACTAACCTACTTTGAAAGTGCGGTCTGTATAGCCTCCCTCCTGTTCAAGGACGAAGGAGTGGATATAGCGGTTGTTGAAGCCGGTTTGGGCGGCAGGTGGGATGCCTCCAAAGTCCATTCACCCCTCGTTACCGCCATTACCAACGTTGGGTTAGACCATACCAAGTGGCTTGGGGAGACTTTGGAAGAAATTGCAAATGATAAAACCGAACTTATCTACCCCAACCGTCCAATAATTTTGGGAACCGACGAAGAACCGCTCTTTTCAATAGCCCAAAAGAAGGCAAGGGATAGAAACTCCCCTCTTATAGTTGCAAGGAGAGACTACACCTTTGAAGGTTTCGCCCAATTTCCCCAAACGGTGTTGGAATATTACAGCTACAAAGGATTTAAGGTGGAAAAGGTAAAATTGGGTCTCTTCGGGGTTAAGCAGATAGAAAACGCCTCCCTGGCCCTTACGATATTTTTGGAATCCGCCAAGTTTTTGGGAATAGAACCCGACCCTCAAAAGGTTAAAAGAGCTTTGGAGGAAACCCGTTGGGAGGGGAGATTTGAGATAGTAAGAAAAAAACCCCTATTGGTGTTGGACGGCGCCCACAACCTCCACGCTCTAAAGGGAACTTTGGAAAGTCTAAGAACTTTAAAGGAGTTTCCCCTAATTATTTACGGAACTATGCGAGATAAGGATTGGAAAAAACAGCTTGGGTTTATAAGAAAATACACCGACCGCATAGGTTTGGTAGAGATAGATTACCACCGCTCCGAAAGGATCCAGAACCTCTACCCCTTTGCGGTTGGGTTGGGATTTAGGGAGATAAGAACCTACAAAAGTGTAAGGGAGATGGTTGAAAACCTAACGGAGGATGCAATAGTTTTGGGTTCCCTCTATCTTCTGGGGGAGGTAAAGAAGTTTCTATAGCCACTCTCCCTTTATTATCAATTTATCGTAAAGTTCGTCGGGTAGGAAGGCGTTTTTGTGGACAACGGGGCTGTAATATTTGGTTTCGTAGTCCTTTTCCCTTTTGGGTTGGCGAACATCATATTTTTTACTCGCTATGGAAAAGGTCCACCAGTAACCCGCGTAGGTGGGTATTACCGCGGTATAAAGATCTACGATGGGAAATGCCGAATTTAGGTTATTTTGAAATCTCCTTACAATGTCAAGGTGGTAGTGGAGAGACTCGCTTTGTCCCGCGTAAATTCCATCCCCTTTAAGGGCTCGGAAAACGGTTTTGAAAAACTCCTCGGTCGTAAGGACGTAGGCAAACCCTACGGGATCGGTGCTGTCCACGATAATAACGTCAAACTCGTTTTCGTAATCCTGTAGGTATTTAACCCCGTCCTCGTTTACCACTATAGCCCTCGGGTCTTCAAAACTCTCGGACAAATTGGGGAAAAACCTTTTGGAGGTTTCTATAACCTCCCTGTCTATCTCAACCAAGACCGCCTCTTCCACGCTTTTGTGTTTGAGAACTTCCCTAAGGGTTCCCCCGTCACCACCTCCGATAATTAAAACCTTTTTGGGGTTGGGATGGGCCATTAGGGGAACGTGGGCTAGCATTTCGTGGTATATGAATTCATCTCTCTCCGTCAGTTGCACTACCCCGTCCAAAACCAATATCTTGCCGAAAAAGGGGTTTTCAAAGACCAGTATTTCCTGATATTGGCTTTTGGTGTGGTATAAGACCTTACTAACAGCGTAACAGTGTCTAACGGGTGCGTAAGGGTCCCTTTCAAAAAAGTGAATATCAAACATAAACAATAATTTTAAAAACCGAAGCTTACATAAGCTATTAAAGGTTTATGGAGTATCACGTAAAGGATTTATCCTTAGCTCAATTGGGAAAAAAGCGTATAGAGTGGGCGGGCAAAGATATGCCCGTTTTGAGACAAATCGGGGAGGAGTTTGAAAAGGAAAAACCCTTTAAAGGGGTTACCATATCCGCCTGCCTGCACGTTACAACCGAAACAGCCAACCTGGTTATAACCTTGAAAAGGGGAGGGGCGGACGTATATTTAACCGCTTCCAACCCCCTATCTACCCAAGATGATGTCGCCGCCGCCTTGGTGAAATACTACGATATTCCCGTTTTTGCAATAAAGGGAGAGGATAGGGAAACTTACTACTCCCACCTAAAGGAGGTTATAGAAAGAAATCCCCAGATAGTGATAGATGACGGGGCGGATTTGATATCCACCATTCACAGGGAGTACCCTTCCTTAGCGGAACGGATTTGGGGAGGAATGGAAGAAACCACCACGGGTGTTATAAGGCTCCGGGCAATGGAAAAGGAGGGAGTTTTGAAATTCCCCGTAATAGCGGTAAACGATGCTATGACCAAACACCTCTTTGACAACCGTTACGGAACTGGACAATCCACCATTGACGGAATTCTGAGGGCTACAAATAGACTTTTGGCGGGTTCCTACTTTGTGGTGGCGGGTTACGGTTGGTGCGGTAAAGGGGTGGCAATGCGCGCCCGCGGTATGGGGGCAATTGTAATAGTAACCGAGGTAGACCCCATAAAGGCACTGGAAGCCAGAATGGACGGATTTTTGGTTATGTCCATGAGAGAAGCGGCCAAATTGGGGGACTTTTTCGTAACCGTTACGGGTAACACCTCCGTTTTGAGAAAAGAACACTTTGAGGTAATGAAAGACGGGTCTATAATTTCCAACAGCGGACATTTCAATGTTGAAATAGACCTACAGGCGTTGGAAGAATTGGCGGAAAGCGTTAGAGAGGTAAGGCCCAACGTCAAGGAATACAAACTAAAGGATGGCAGGAGTATCTACCTTCTTGCGGATGGAAGGCTTGTCAATTTAGCGGCGGCGGAAGGTCACCCCGCATCGGTTATGGACATGTCTTTTGCCAACCAAGCCCTTAGCGCCCGCTACATAGCCCAAAACCGTGGAAAATTAGAAAACAAGGTTTACCCCGTTCCCAAAGAAATAGACGAAAGGGTTGCCCGCCTCAAGCTCGCCGCCTTGGGAGTTGAAATAGACGAACTTACCCCCGAGCAAATTAAATACCTCCAAAGTTGGGAATTCGGAACTTAAAAACTGTTTTCTTTTTTTAATTAAATTTTGAGACCCGATGAAACTCTTAGAACTTTTTAAAAACCACCGTGCGGTTGCGGTGTTAAACGGTAAACCGATAGGGGTTAAAAGGGTCAACATTCCCCCTTTGGAGGATTTTGTAGGGGTTGAACGCCAAAGGAAACTTTTGGTTAAAAACACTCTCTCCTTTTTGGGGGAAAGGCCCTTTAACGATGTCCTCCTGTGGGGAAAGAGGGGAACGGGAAAGAGTTCCCTCGTGAGGGCGACTTTAAACCTCTCTTCCCGCCTTAGGCTTCTTCAGGTGGACAAAGAAGATGTCGGTTTCCTAATAGAATTTTTCAACTTCGCGTGGGAGCTTCCCGAATTTAAATTCATCGTTTTGGTAGACGACCTTTCCGTTCTCACCGAGGAGGGGAAAACTATAAGAATCCTTAAAACCCTATTGGATGGTTCGGTGTTTGAAAGACCTCCCAACGTGGCGATATATGCAACCTCCAATAGGAGAAATCTAACCCCCGAAACCTATTTGGAGAGGGATTTTAAATTTCCCCGTGAGGAACTGGAAGAGAGGCTATCCCTCGTAGATAGGTTTGGTTTAAAGATAGGCTTTACCGATTTTTCTCCCAGCGATTACCTATCCGCGGTAAAACTTTATTGCAAAAAACTCAAGATATCCTTTGACGAAGAGCTAAAAGAGAAAGCCCTCGCCTACGCTAGGGAAAAGGATTTTAGCGGTAGGAGCGCTTACCAGTTCGTTCGGCTTTACGCCTCTTTGCAAACTCACTCTCCTTAAGCTTCTCCTTTGCTATCTCTTTGCCCAATTCCACACCGGGTTGACCGAAGGGATTGGTATCCAAAATTTGGGCGGCCACAACCGTTGTCACCATATAAAGCATAAACAGATATCCCAAGTTGAAGGCGGTGTAGCTGTCCAACTCTAAAGTGACAATGGGACGCCCCGTTTCAATCAAAGCGGTTTTTGTCCCCTCATACAAAGCGTTAAAAATTTGGGAAACGCTCTTTCCGGCTATGTAGTCAAGAATAACCGGATTATCGGAAAGTTTAGGAGATTCGGGGTTATTGGCAACCTTAATAAATTGGTATACCTTATCGTCGGGGCCTTCCCTAAAGAGTTGCACCAAGGAGTGTTGGTCTACCGTTCCCAATGCCTTTATAGGCGTTTGGCCTCTGGAGTTTTTACCCAAACTTTCCGCCCAAAGTTGGCTATACCAGAAGGCAAAGGGATATATGTAGTTTCCGTAGGTAAACATTACCGCAATATTTCTTCCCCCGTTGAGGTAGTGGTACATTTTGAATTTTGCCAGTTTAACCGCGGGGCTATCCTCCGTAGGGTCTCTTAATAGCTCCAAGGCTCCCTCCCAAAGTTCTTTAATGTCTATATCTGCAAAATAGATGGGAACCAATTGGGACGATGTTAGAACCGAAAACCTACCGTCTACATCGGAAGGTATCTCAAAAAATTCGCAACCCAAGGAGTTGGCCAAATTTTCAAAAGACTTTCCCCTATCGCCGACAAAAATAACCCTTTCTTCCACCTTTAGGTTCCGCCTTTTTAGCTCCTCTAAAATTAGGTTTAAAAAGACCACCGTCTCCAAAGTTGTTCCCGATTTGCTAATAAAACAGAAAAGGGTATCTTCCCAATTTAGTTCCTCCAGCCGTTTTTTAACAAATAAGGGGTCTAGGTTATCTAAGAAAAGGAGACGGTGCTGCCCCTTTGTGGTTTCCCTCAAAAAGGAATAGGCGGTTTTCGCACCTAAGGAGGAACCACCCATACCGCAAACCAGCATGGTGGAATACTTTTCTTTGAACCTGCCAAGCCTTTCCTTTATATCCTTTATGTCTTCCTTGGGATAGCGGGTAAAGGGTTGGGCAAAGGCCTCCTTAAGGTTTAGGGGAGAAGGAAGTTCCCCGTATTTGGGGAAATCTACAAATACCGGCATGATGTTTAATATTTAAAGTGGGAAAGGGAAATTATTTGCGTTTCTTGCTGGAAATAACCTCTTGTAAATAGTTTTCGTAAACTTGGGCAAGTTCATCCCTTAGATTTTTTATAGAGGTTTTTAGTTCCTCAAAATCGTTGATTTCTTTAATTTGGTTTAGTTTTTCAAGGGCTTCGTCCGCTTTGGGGTCTTCCCAAATGTCCTTTAGATCCATGGCGTATTTTTCTATTTCGGTAAGCATTATGAGGTAATCTTTGAGCCATTCCTGAACTTGCCTTTCGGTTGGGGCCAACTCTTTTCCTTTGCGGACTACCGCATTCAGGGCTATATCCAATTTGTAGTAAAACTCCTTGTGCATTCTCTCCCTCCCAAAGGTTTTGATAGTTTGATTTTAAAACCAACTTTAGGAAAAAGGGCAAAATATAGCTCACTAATGGCGGTATCTTACGACCCCAAACTCTTTGACTTCAAAATAGTGGCGAGCGATGGCAATGCGAGGGCTGGAATTTTAAAAACCCCCCACGGAGAAATAGAGACTCCCGTTTACATGCCTGTGGGTACTTTGGGAACGGTAAAGGCGGTAACCCACAGGGAGGTAGAGGAAATAGGCTACAACATAATTTTGGGGAATACCTACCACCTATACCTCCGTCCCGGTTTGGAGGTAATAAAGTCGGCGGGGGGACTTCACAAGTTTATATCGTGGAAAGGTGCAATTTTGACCGACAGCGGGGGGTTTCAGGTATTTTCCCTCGCCCGCAAAAAGGGACAAGCCAGCGTTGAGGTAACCGAGGAGGGGGTGATATTTAGAGACCACCTAGCGGGGGATCTGCACCTTTTTACCCCCGAATTTGTAGCCTATGCGGAAGAGATTATCGGTGCAGACTTTATTATGCCCCTTGATGTTGTAGTTCCCTACCCAACGAGTTATGAACATGCGCGAGATGCCTTAGATAGGACGATAAGGTGGCTTAAAAGATTTATAGATGCCCGCACGCGACAGGACCAAGCTCTCTTTGGAATAGTGCAAGGTGCTTTTTGGAAAGAGCTCCGTAGGGAAAGCGCCCTAAAAACCCTTGAATACGACCCATACCTCTTCGGTTACGCGATAGGCGGTCTTTCGGTAGGGGAGAGTGCGGAAATCATGTATGAGATGACAGAAGTCGTAAGCGAGTTCTTGCCGTGGAAGAAACCGAGGTATTTGATGGGGGTGGGAAAACCGGAGAATCTCATTGAAAGCGTTGAAAGGGGTATAGATATGTTTGACTGCGTATTTCCCACCAGAGTAGCCCGGACGGGAACGCTTTATACCACTTACGGAAAGTTAAATATAGGTAACAGACGGTTTGCCAAAGACTTTTCTCCCCCCGACCCCGAGTGCGATTGTTACACTTGCAGAACCTATTCCCGAGCCTACCTTCGCCATCTGTTTAACGTAGACGAGATTACCGCCTACATACTGAACACCATTCACAACTTGAGTTTCTACAGAAGATTAATGAAACAGATGAGGGAAGCCATTATAAGGGGGGAATTTCAAAAGTGGAAAAAAAGTTTTTACGAAAAATACTTCTCCCAAAAATTTTAATCCGTACTTTCCAAAATTTCCTCTATAATCTCCTTCTCCGTTTTGGGACTTCCTTCCTTCAAAACCAAACGGTGGGCCAAGACTTTTACCGCACTCTCCCGCAGTATTTCCTTTGGAACGAAATCCAGCTCCCTTATGTGGGAAAGGGCTTTGGCCAAGGCTACCCAATGGAGTGCCCCCCTGGTTGAAACACCCACCAAAACCTCGGGGTGTTTACGGGTTTCGCTTACAACTTTGTAGGCAAAGTCCAAACTCTCCCTAAGGAGTACAATTTTTTGTACCAACTTTTGTTCTTTAATTATCTTTTCCCTGCCCATTACGGGTTTCAGCGCCTTTACCAACTCCATAGGATTTTCTCCCTCCAGAATTTCCTTCTCAATGTGGGGGGGCGGATATCCAACGGAGGTTTTTATCATAAACCTATCCAACTCCGATTGGGGAAGGGGAAATGTACCCCACTCTTCAATGGGGTTTTGGGTGGCTATCACAAAAAAAGGGCGGGGAAGTTTAAAGGTTTGTCCTTCAACGGTTACCTGTTTTTCCGCCATAGCTTCAAGAAGGGCGGACTGGGTTTTGGGCGAAGCCCTGTTTATTTCGTCCGCCAAAAAAACATTGGTAAAAATGGGTCCCGCCTTAAAGATAAATTCGCCGTTTTTGGCGTAAAAAACAAAGGTTCCCAAAATGTCGGCGGGCAGGGTGTCGCTGGTAAATTGAAAACGCTTAAAGTCCAAACCGGTTACTTTCGCCAATGCTAAAGCCAAAAGGGTCTTTCCCACACCCGGTAAGTCTTCTATAAGGGCGTGTCCCTGGGCTAGGAGGGTTGCTATTAGATATTCCGCCACCTCTCTTTTTCCCTTTACCACCCTTTCTATTTCGTCAAGTAGGGAGAGGTAAAACATTCTTCTATAAACTTTAACCGAGATGGAGCTAAAATTTGACGAAAGGGGGCTTATTCCCGTAATAGCCCAAGATTACAAAACCGGCGAGGTGAGAATGCTCGCCTACGCCAATAGGGAGGCTATAGAAAAAACCTTAGAAACGGGATACGCCCATTACTATTCCCGTTCCCGTCAAAAAATTTGGAAAAAGGGTGAAGCCAGCGGGGAGCTGCAAAAGGTAAGAGAGATAAGGATAGACTGCGACGGGGATGCCCTCATATACGTAATTGAACAGGAGAAAAATAAAGCCTGCCACACGGGGGAAAGGAACTGTTTTTACCGCAACCTAAAGGGGGAATACGTAATAAAGAAACCTTTGCCGTTTGAAGTCTTGGCCCGTCTCCAAGAAGTGATTAATGAAAGACTAAAAACTTTGCCCGAAGGCTCTTATACCGCCAAACTGGCCAGGGAGGGGATAGAGAGAATAGCCCAAAAGTTTGGAGAGGAAAGCGTTGAAACCCTAATAGCGATGGTTAAAAAGGATAACAACCAAGTGGTGTATGAAAGTGCAGATATGCTCTACCACTGGCTCTTGGCTTTAAGTTATTTGGGCATAGATGTGGGTGAAGTTTTGGAAGAACTGGCAAAAAGGTTTAAGTAAACTAAACAGAAAATTTTCTATAACCTAAACCCTCTTTCGTTCTTCTATAACGCCCTCATACGCCCACTTTTTCAGTATCTCCTTTATTTCCTCCACCGTTAGTTGGGGTTTGTCATACATACCCTTTTGGGAACGTTGCCTTTGAGCCTCGTAGAGGATTACCGCGGTTGCGACCGAAACGTTTAAACTTTGGGCCATTCCATACATGGGAATTATCATATTTACATCCGCAATTTGGGAAACCTCTTCGCTCACCCCTTTCAGTTCGTTTCCCACCACAACCACCGTAGGTTTGGTATAGTCAATTTCCCTAAAACAAACGGAGTTTGGGGAAATTTTGGTAGCCACCACTTGGAAACCCCTCTTTTTAAAGCCCTCTAAGGTTGAAACCGCATCCTCTACCCTATGGAGGAATACCCACTTGTGGGAACCCATGGTTATATGTTCGTTGTAAATCTTGGTTTTATTCCCGTCGTAGGTGTAGTAAAGGTTTAAAACACCCACCGCGTCGCAGGTTCTTATAATTGCGGAAAAGTTGTGTTCGTTCTTCACGTTTTCGGAAAATACCACCAAATCCTTTTGCCGTTTGAGTAATACCTCAACCAACCTCCTAAGTCTTTGGGGTTCTACCAAATATTCCCCACCCTTTAGCCGTTCCAAAACTTCCTCAATCTCCATAAGGGAAAGATATTGTAGGCTTTCCCCAATAGGGGATTTTACAAGTAATTAAATACACTACTTTGGTTTTGTTTTAGCGGTTACTAACAAAAAGTGGTTTGTCAAGTTTAAGCGCAAGTGAAATTTTACTTAATAGGGCGGGTATCTTTAAAAGCTTAAATCGGCTAGGGGGTAAATTTAGTTAAATTTTAATCCCTTACAATGTTTAAAGATAAAAAGGATAACTCCAAAGTTATAGAACTGAAAATTGACAAACTTGTTGCGGGTGGCAAAGGTTTGGGTAGATACAAAAATAAGGTTTACTTTGTAAAATACACCGCCCCGAGTGAGATAGTAAGGGTAAAAGTCCTAAAGGAGAAAAGAGATTTTGGGGAAGCCAAACTTTTGGATGTGATTATCCCCTCCTCTCAAAGGACCGAACCCCTTTGTCCCCACTTTGGGGTGTGCGGTGGATGTCAGCTCCAACATTTGGAATATTCTGCCCACCTTCAATGGAAGGTGGAGATATTTAAAGAACAACTGGCGAGGATAGGGAGGATAAAGGAAATTCCCCCTATAGAGGTGGTAGGCTCCCCCCAACCTTACGGGTATAGGATTAGGGTGGGTTTTCACCTCCAAGGGGGAAGGTTGGGATTTGTTGAGGACGAAACGGTTGCCCAGGAAGGTGAGAGGAAACTGGTTGATATAGACACCTGCCCCGTCTTACACCCCAAACTTAACGAACTTATACCTATCCTTAAAAAGGTTTCCGCAAATTTTAAAGATTTAAATGAAGCACAAGTAACCTATTCCCCTTCAAGAAACGAGGCTTTGGTCAAACTAATTTCGGAAAAGAGGATATCTAAGGAGGAACTAAAAAAGATAAAGGAGGAATTTATGCCCCCTTGGGTGGTGGGTATCGGTTCCTACCGCAGGGTGGGAAGGGAACTGATAAGGTTGGATTTTGCGGGTAGGGATTACACCTTTATAAACGCAGGCGGTTTCACCTATAGGGTAACGGCGGAAAGTTTTGTCCAAAACAACTACCTCCTCTGGGAGGAGTTTATAAAACTGGTAACCCCCCAAGAGAAGAGGGGTTACTCTCTTGACACCTTCTGCGGTATAGGGTTTTTCACAATTCCTTTTTCCAAAAGGGCGTTTTTTGTTGAAGGTAGCGATATGAACAACTTTGCAATAGCCGATGCGGAATACAACGCCCGTATTAACAATTCTCCCAATACCCTCTTTACTAGGGCTACACCTTCCATGCATATGAAAAAGCATCTCGACAAGGAGATAGACACCGTTATTTTTGACCCGCCCCGTTCGGGATTGGACAAAAAGGACTTGCAAGTTCTAAAAGAGCTGAAACCCGACCGCATTATTTATGTCTCCTGCAATCCCTCCACCTTGGCGCGGGATTTGTCAAAAATCCTAAGCTGGGGCGATTACCTTTACGAAAAAGCCTACGTTCTAGACCTCTTTCCCCAAACCGCCCATATAGAGAGCGTCAATTTTCTAAAAAAAACGGGGGAAAAAGAAAATGATTAGACTAATCGTCGGTTTGGGAAATCCGGGGGAACGCTACAGGGAAACCCGCCACAATGCGGGTTTTATGGTAATAGACCACCTTACGAAGCGTCTTAAGTTAAGACACTACGAGGAATGTTGCTTTTCCCACCTTTACAAAAAGAGGGTAGACGGGGTTGATATTTACTTTGCCAAACCCCAGACCTATATGAACCTTTCGGGTATAGCGGTGAAAAACCTTCTTAACGACCTAAGACTCTTGCCCGAGGAGATTTTGGTAATCCACGACGACCTTGACCTCCCTTTAGGCGTTACCAAAATAAAATTTGGAGGTTCCTCCGGGGGGCAAAAAGGGGTTGAAAACATCATTAAGGAACTGGGTACTAAAAATTTCTACCGCCTAAGGCTCGGAATAGGGAGACCTAAAGAAAAAAGAGAGGTTGTAAATTACGTTCTCTCTCCCTTTTCGCCCGAGCAGAGGCCCCTTTGGGAGAGAACAGTTAAAAAGGCGGGGGAGTGCGTAATAAGGGCTATAACCGAGGGGATAGAACCCGCCATGAACTTCTGCAACAGGAACGATTAGTAGATTACCTCACAACGTTTAAAATTTTTTTCAGGTTCCCCTCCATCAGTTTTATATAATCTCCTTTCGTGTAACCAACCAAGGGATCTAGACCTACCGCCTTTACACCCGCTTTTTGGGAAAGCTCTTTGGCAATTTCCTCCTCCTTGGGATTGGTGGATACGTAAAGCACCAAAACTTTGCCCCTTTCCTTTAGCCCTTTTAGAGTTTCAACCGCATCTACCAAGGTTTTGGGGGAAATACCTAACCCCTCCTTGGTTTCCAATGTTGCAATAACCTCTATACCGTAGTCTTTGCAGAGCCACACAAAGGCGGGGTGTATCATCACCACCTTCAGATTTAACCCCTTTAGTTTGGAATATTCCCTATCCAAATCCCTTAGTTTCTCGGTAACCTCCTGCCACCTTTGGTGGTCCAAATTTATTCCCTCCACTTTGGGTAGCGAAAGGGCAAAGCCCAGCCACCTTTTGGGGGAAAGCCAGAGGTGGGGATTTACCGAAGGCGGTAATCCCAAGAGTTTTATAACCTCCACCCGTTTATCTTCGGGGACTTTGGAGGCAAAGGATTCCAAGTTACCTATAAGAAATACCTTTTTTGCCTGGGAAAGTTTTATGGCATCTTTGGGGGTAAGGTCATACAGATGCGGGTTGGCGGGCGGTTTTATAACTTGGTATACCCCGTAAGAGGGGTAAACCTCTTTGGCTACCCAGGTGAGGGGAAATACCGAGGTAACCACTAAAGGTTTTTCTCCCTTTTCACCGCAGGAGGTAAGAAAAAACAGTAACAAAAAGGCGAAAAATACCCTTAAAAGCATAAAAGATATAATTAAAACAAATTAATGTTTAAAAAAACGCTTTTGCTCACGCCTTTTTTGGGCTTCGGTTTGTCCCTTGAAGAGGCGGTGCAAATAGCCCTTTCCAACAATCCAAAGGTTAAAGCCCAACTGTATCGGTACAAGGGGGCTAAAGAGGAATTTAAATCGGCCATAGCGCAAAGATTAGGGGAAGTTTCCCTCTTTTGGAGGTATACTCAATACAAGTTTCCGAGGGTAGTGGCACCCATCAGTCCCCCCGTAAATCCTGCCAACTTTAGGGGTGACGACCAAATAAGGATTTATGGACTCCGCTACAAGGTTCGCCTTTTTGACGCTTGCGGCCAATTCTTTACCATTTTGGCTAAAAGGGATACCGCTCGGCTCTATAGCCTATTGGCGGAAGATAGCGCAAAGGAAACCGCCAAAGAGGTAAAAAAAGCCTACTTCAAAATTTTAGCTTTAAAAGAGAGGTTGAAAGCCTTTTTGCTCCGCAAGAGGGAGGTTGAAAAGCTTTATCAAATTGTAAAAAACGCCTACGAACTTGGAAAAAGACCACTTTTGGATTTGTTAAAGGTAAAGGCAAAACTTTGGGAGGTTAATTCCAAACTATCCCAACTTTCCGCCCAATTGGAAAGGACAAAAAACAAACTTAGGGTGCTTTTAAATACCGATAAACCTTTAGAGGTTGACGAGGTAAAGGTAACACCCAAAAAGTTTGGCGAGGAGCAGTTTATCGGTTTGCTTTTGAAGAATAATCCGAAACTAAAAGAGGTTGCAGCCCAGAGAAAAATTGCCGAGGACTACAAAAGGGTGGCCTTATCCCATTTTGCCCCCACGGTGGATTTTACCTATTCCACCCAAAAATACGTTTACGCGGGAAAAAGCTCCTCCGATTGGAGTTTTACCGTTAATGTGAACTTTCCCATTATGGACTTTGGAAAGAGGTTCTTTGAATACCGCCTAGCCCGTTACGAGGAAAGGAAACGGGAGGAACTTTTAAAGTTTACCGAAAGAGAGGTTTTGGAAAACTACAAAAGTTTAGTAGAAACCCTAAACGCCATGGTGGACACTATAAAAGCCAACGAACGGAGGTTGGAATTCGCAGAGGAAGCCTATAGGGTGGAAAAGGAGAAATACATAACCGGCAGGGGAAAAATTTACAGCCTTCTAAAGGCTCAAGCCGAGTATTATCAAGCCCTCGGGGAATACAAAGCCGGCATATACGAGTGGGCTTCCCTCAAAGCGGAGCTCGATTACCTGCTCGGCTTTTAATCTTTCCCCAAATTTTTGTAGTATTCAAGCCTTTTCTTTTCCTCCTCAATTACGTGGTCCAGCTCTTTTGTGAGTTTTTGGTAAAAAGCCGTCGCTATAGCCCTCGCCATTTGAACGTTTAAGGGAAGGTATTCCCCTTTGGGTGGGTAATACTTAACATACCTGTAGGTCCTGTATAAAACCAGTCTAGGGTTGGAAGGATTTTTAAATACGTAAAGGGCCAACGTAATATCCACCCTGTAGCCGTAACGCCAATAGGTGGTTGTTCCTATCTCCTTTTTCAGGGAAATCTTATAGATGTAAGCCTGCGGAAAGGTATAAAACACCGTTAAATCGCTTCCAATACCATTTTTTAAAAGTAAAACAATCCCCTTTCGGAGTAAATGGTCGGTAATACCCCCCCTGAGATCTTTGTCTATTAAAGATAGAAATTGGGCGGTTGCCCTGTCATAGCTTTTCACCGATTGGAGCGACCTTGAGGTATCAAAAAACACCTTGGGGGTATAAATAACGTCTCCCCCAAATAGGGGGAAGCTTAGCAGAAGTCCCACGAGGGTCTTAAAGACTTTCCCCTTCCACATATTTGAGTATCTCCTCTATTTTTCTCCTAACGGGGGTTGCGGTTAGTTTTTCCCTCCTCTTCATGAGGTATTCAATAACCTTGCCCGCCCTTTCGGGGTCCATTGAACTTAAAATTTCCCCCGCTTTGCGGATATTGGGAAGCTTTACAAGAACTTCCCCCGCTATTTCGGGGTTGACTTGCGAAAGCGTTTCGCCCGCGCTGTCGGGGTCGGCCTTGGCTATTATTTGGAGAAGCTTTTCCACCTTTTTGTTTTTTCTCTCCCTTTCCTCCCTTTCAAGATTTATAGCCTTATCCAAAAGCTTTCTAAGTTCCTCCTCCAAAAGGAGGAGGAATTTCTTCTTTTCCTCCAATTGTTTTTCCTTTTTCTCCAAAGCTTTAAAACTTTTTAAAAGTTCCTCGGATAGTTTCTCAAACTCCAAGCTAACCTTTTGTAGGTAAGGTTTTATCAGCTTTTCCTGATAGGGAAGTGTTTTTTCTTCTCCCCAACCCGATGCGGAAGCGGTAAGAACAAAACCCACCAAAATAAGTAAAAATTTACCGTAACTTCTCTTCAAAAGGTGGTTGTAGGAGTGTTCCCTTTCCTCCCTCTTTAGGTCCTCCTTGGTTATCTCTTTCCTCTTGCGGTCTAAGTAGCTTGAAAGCGTTTTATACTCCAAATTTAGTTTTTTTACCCTGTCCTCTTGACTTTTTAGATCTTTACTCTTTTCCCTTTCTCTTTTTTCCAACGACCTTACACCTCGGGAGAGGAGGGCTATTTCCATTAAATCCCTTGCAGATGTTATATTTTTAAGCTTGTTTTCCAAAAGTTGGAAGTATTTAGCCTTTTCACTCTCAATGAGTTTTATCTCGTATTTAATGTTCTCCAATTTTTGGAGCTCAATAAGTTTCTCCAACTCCTTGATTTTTATCAGTTTTTCCAAAGTTTTTATCATCAGAGAAACCTCTTCATTTCTTTTGCCAACTTTTGCAGGGCTCTTTTCTTGATTTGGGCTACCCTTCCCACCGATATGTTTAAAATTTCCGCTATGTGTTGGGTTTTCAGCTCCTCAAAAAAGGTGAGTTGCAAAATCAAAAGTTCCCTGGTGTCTAACTTTTCCAAACCCTTTTTTAGTTGTTCAATTAACTCCTTCCTTTCTACCGTATCTTCAACGCTAAAGCCGTTTCCGATGACTCCTTCAAAACCTTCCCTAAAACGGCTTTTGCTAAACACTTCCTCTAAAGAAAGAATGTAGGAAAAGCCTATCTTCTCCTCCAACTTTGCGAGCATTCTTTCGTCCATCTTGAGCTCTTGGGCCAATTCCTTTTCCGTCGGTTCCCTTCCCAATTTTTCGGTTAGTTTTCGCCTTGCCTCTTCCAATCTCTTTTCCCATTCCCTCACATTTTTAGCCCCAAAGTCTAAAGACCTCAGTAGATCAAACATAGCACCTTTAGCCCGGATTAGGAGATAACTTTGGGCTTCGGCACTTAAGTTTCCCTCGCGGTCTAAACTTCCCTTCTTGAGATTGTCAAAAACTTCCAATATCGCCAAAATACCTTCGTTTACCAAATCTTGCTCTTCAACTCCCGCCCCTTCGGGTAGATGGGTAACTATTTTTTTTGCTATTCTCCTCACGAGCGGAACAAGGGAAACCACTATTCGGTTTC
>DTXZ01000068.1 GCA_012962155.1 Aquificales bacterium | reverse complement strand
TAAAGAGTTAGCAACTACTTTTAAAAGAGTGGCAAATATTGTAAAAGATTTTGATTTAAACTCAATTAGTATTGATGAGAAATTATTTGAAAAAGAGGAAGAAAAAGAGCAAAAGGGTTATTCCGAAAACTATAAGGCCTTTCCTCATTAGGGGTATGTCGTATTCCGCCTTTTGGGCCTCTATTATTTCTGCCTCCTTTATAAGTTTTTCAACATTTATGTCCCAATTGAACATTCTATTTAAAACATTTATTACTTCCGCTGCAGCTCTAGGATCGGGATTGAATCCCAAAGTTTCTCCTAATAAAGCTAATCCTGGGAATTTTCTTGCTACACATTCGTTCAATATAGAACCAGCTATCCCTGATATTGTGCCACTTTTGAATATTTCAACATAATTTTTAAGCTCATCCAACAATTCTTTAGTGGTTGCTGCACCAAAAACTCTCTTCTTATCTTCAAACGTAGCTACGCCAGCTAAGGAGTATATTCTTCTTGCATCTATCTTAATTGCCCAATTAACTATTTTTTTACTTATCTCATAAGTTGCATATGGATTAATAGGTACATCAGAGTGCACAAGTATAAAACCTAAATCCTTCGATTGGTATATCCTAATTGGAGGTTGTACGATTCCATCTATTAATGATGCGATTGGTGGTAAGCCTTCAGACTCAATTACACCTACCTGTTCCAAATCTAATTCCATTATGAAGTGAGCTGAAGCTATTGTCCCTACAAGACCTATACCTGGAAAGCTTGTGAATATAATTGGATTTTTTACATCTATCTTATCAACAATAATCTCTGTAAAATTATTGACCATGTTCTAATTTATGCTAAAAACTTATTTATCCTTTTCCATATTCCATTCTATGCGTGAGTATAAGTTTAAAGGAATTGGAAAAAATTTCAATGGAATGACCTCAAGCTTTGCATCTCATGGGTAAGTTTATAACTTTCAATTCCTATGGGTGAGGAGAGAAAGCAAAACGACAACCAAGTGGAGGAACTAAAGAAATACATTTCCAACCTAGAGGAAAAGGTAAAAAAAATGGAAAACCTCGCTAAGGTAAGTAACGAGAGGTATTTAAACCTTCAGAGGGAGTTGGACTTTCTAAAAGACAAACACCGGAAGGAGCTGGAAGAATTCCAACGCTACTGTTTGGAAAAATTTGCAAAAGACCTTTTGGAAGTGGTAGATAACTTTGAAAGGGCTATTGAACATTTGAGAAATAACGAGAAATGCAAAGAAACCTTTGCCGGCATAGAGATGATTTACGGGCAACTAAAAAGGGTTTTTGAAAAACACGGTATAACCCCTATAGAGGTTGAAAAGTTTGACCACGCCCTTTGCGAGGCCGTTTCCACGGTTCAAACTGACGAAGTTGAGGAAAACACGATATTAGAAGTGGTTCAGAAAGGTTACAAACTTCACGATAGAATTCTTCGTCCCGCCAAGGTTGTGGTGGCGGTAAAAAGGGAAGGAACTAAGGGAGATAACTCTTAAACGTTTTCTCCCTCCACCTCTACCGGTAGTTCCTGTTTTCCTTTATAGTATCCACAGAAGGGGCAAACCCTGTGGGGTTTGGTGAGTTCCCCACAATTGGGACAGGGAACGAGATTTTGAGCCTTTATCTTGTTATACCAATGGGATTTTCTCATAGCGGTTTTAGCCTTAGATTTTCTCGCCTTGGGAACCGCCATTTCTATCCTCCTTTGTTTTTTTAAAGTTTTGTAAACCACTTATTGTAGCATAAGTTTAGATAAACCTTTCGGGTTCCAATCGCGCGTCTATTTGAACCTCGTAGTGTTCCTTTTGCACCCCCTTTAACCTTTCGGGGAGTTTTTCGAAATCGCTTAAAAATCTTTCACGCGCTTGTTTCCAGTTTCCCAAATCCTTTACCGGTTTACCCTCTTTTACAACCTCTACTATTAGGGGTTCTCCCTCCGCCTGCTTACCGTAGAATGTTACAAAGTCGTAATCCATCCTTCCGTTGGGGTTGTAGAATCTAAACACCTGTTTCTTGAAGGGATAGGTTTTCTTACCTTCGCTGAGCTTAAAGGTGGGTTTCCCCCCGTATTCCACCAATTTATAAGCCATATCCAAGTAAGGTCTATCGGCAGAGGTTGAAAACTTGGTTCCCACACCGTAGCCGTCTATGGGGAGTGGGCCCCATTGGTGGATTTTGTATTCGTCAACCCCACCGCTGACGATAATCTTTATATCGGAAAGCCCGTATCGGTTTAAAAGTTTTCTAACCTCCCTCACTAGGGTGGGAATATCCCCGCTGTCTATCCTAACCCCTATAGGTTTGTATCCTTCCTTGGCCAGTTTTACGGTAAGCTTTGCCCCTTTAATAACATCGTAGGTATCTATTAGGTATATAGCCTTTTGGGGATAGGTTTTGTAAAACTCCTTAAAGGCTTCCTCTTCTCCGAAAACCATAATGTAGGAGTGGGCCATTGTTCCGCTCAAGGGCAAACCGTAAAGGTATCCCGCTTCCACATTGGAAGTGGCATTCCACCCGCAAATTAAAGCGGATTTGGAGGCTATGTTTCCCGCTTCAAATCCTAAAGCCCTCCGGTAGCCGAAATCTACCAATATTTTTCCCTTCGCGGCCGCATAAATTCTACCCGCTTTGGAATTTAAGACGGTTTCCAAATGGAGGATATTGATAATAAAGGTTTCCAATATTTGGGCGGTGGGCAAATCGGCTTCCACCTGAACTATTGGCTCCTCTTCAAATATAATTCTTCCATCAGGTATGGCGTATATATTTCCATTGAATTCAAACTCCTCCAGCCAATCCAAAAACCAGTCCTTAAAAAGATTTAACGACTTTAAAAACTTAAGTAGTTCCTTAGAAAATCTGAACTCTCCTAGTTGGTTTACGAGCCTTTCCACACCTCCGCTTACCAAAAAATTTCTCTCCTCGGGTAGTTTTCTAACGTATAGGGAAAATACCGCTTTGTCGGTTTTACCCTTTTGAAGGTAAACTTGAGCCATTGTAAGTTCGTATAGGTCGGTCTTTAGCCCATGGGGTTTTACAGCCTCCATTAAATAACAAACTTAAAGGATAAAAACAGCTTTAAATGTCTCTAGTGCAGGCTAGTTTGAATTTAAAGTGCATTGAAAAATCTTAAATTAACATTAAATACCCTTATGGGTATTTGGGAAATTCTCTTTTTACTTCTATTGGCTTTAGTCTTAGGTTTTACCGCCTTTGCGGTTTACCGCTGGTGGAAGTTCAAAAAAACTCTTTCCTACACAAAAACAATGGTAGGAAAAAAATTGGAAGACCTTATAACCCTTCCCCAACTCAAAGGGGTTACGGTGGGTCTTAATATTCCCAAAAAGGGTGAAGTTGTAATCTACTTTTATGGTCCCAATTGTAAGCTTTGTCCCAAACAGGAGGAGGAGCTTAAAAAACTCCCCCAAAACCTGAAACTTTTTAAGTTTGATGTGAGAACCAAAAAGGGAAAGGTAATGGGTGCGGTATTTAGGGTTTCGGTCTTGCCTTCGGTTATAGTGCTAAAGGATAGGGTTATAAAGGCTTACTTTACCGCTTTTGCCACCGCGGATAAGATTGCAAAGGCGGTAAAAGGGGATTAAAGGAATCAAACCCCAAGCTCTTGACCTACACTTTCAAAGGTTTTTGCCCTTTCAAGGATTTTTACGACCACCCACCTTTTGGTTTTGGAAAGGGGTCTGGTCTCCCTAATAACGACCTTGTCCCCAACTTTGCATTCGTTATTGGGATCGTGGGCGTGATACTTTTTACTTTTCACAACGGTTTTTCCGTATAGGGGGTGGGGAAATTTCCTATCCACCCTAACTACTACTGTTTTATCCATTTTATCACTAACAACGATACCTACAAGCTCTCTCCTCTTTTGGTGCCACTGTTTTTTTCTTGTTTCAGCCATTATTCTCCTCCCAATTATTAATAAGCCCGAATTATATTTTAAAGGAGAAACATCAAAAGATTTAGGATTCAAGTTCCAAACCCTTTTCCGTTAATTTGTATTTTATCCTCCTGCCGTCGCAGAGTATATAACCGCTACCACCTCCTTGGGAGGTTATTTGGGCTTCCCTACACCCCAATTGGGCGGAAGCAACTTTGAGTATCGCCCTCTTTAGGGCCTGGTCATCGGATACTTCCAATGTTACCTTGGTGGATAGTCCCAAACTGTTTAAAATTTCGCTTGCCCGCAAGGGGTCTATATTTTCTCCTACATAAGCGGTAAGTTTGGAGTATTTGAGCTTCACCTTTTGAGGTTTGTAGGGATTGGGATAAACCTCTTTTAGGGAAGATACCTCACCGCCCGCCAACTTAAGAATTAGCGATAAAGCTAAATTCTGCGCGTTGGAAACATTTTCTATATCAACATTTCTCTCAAAACGATAGGAGCTTTCGGTTCTTATATCCAACCTTTTTGCGGTTTTTCTCACCCTAAAGGGTTCAAAATAGGCGGTTTCCAGCAAAATATTGGTGGTATCTTCGCTTACCGCCGAATTTTCTCCCCCTATAATTCCCGCAAGGGCTAAAATTTTTTTGTCGTCCGCAATAACCAAATCGCCTTTTTGAAGTAGGTATTCCTTTCCGTTTAAAGCTTTAAATCTCTCACCGCCTTCGGCGGACTTAACGTAAATTTTTCCCTCTATTTTGTCCAGGTCAAAGGCGTGCATCGGATTTCCTTCGGTAAAGAGGATATAGTTCGTAATGTCCACAACGTTGTTTACCGGGTTTTGACCTAACTTCCACAGGTTAACCTGAAGCCATAGGGGACTTTCCTCCACTTTAATATTTCTTACCACCGCACCCCTATAGCGTTTGCAGGCTTCCTTATCCAAAACCTCTATTTGGAGAGGAACTCCAAATACTTCAAAGGAGGTTCCCTGTTGAACCTTTAACTCCTTACGATAAAGGGCGGAAATTTCCCTTGCCAAACCCTTTACGCTAAGGAGGTCTCCCCTGTTGGGGGTTATATCTAGCTCTATAATCGGCTCTCCCAATCCCAAAAGTTTCTTTAACTCACTTCCCTCCTCCACTTGGGGGTCGTGGAACTTGAAAACACCATCGTAAGGAAGGCCTATCAGTTCCTCCAAACCGAGAAACATCCCTTGAGACTTTACACCCTTAAAGTTTCTTTCGGTTATCTCTAAGTCCCCAACTTTGCCCCCCACAAGGACTACAAAAACTTTATCTCCCTCCTTTACCGTTTTATCGTTGGTGCAAACCTTTAGCGTTTGGTTACCAACGGAAACCTCACATACCAAAAGTTTTTTTAGCGAAGGGTGGGGAGAAGTTTCGATTATTTTTCCTACTACGACTTTATCCACGTCGCTATTTCCGAAATAGTCTAAAGTTGCCTCAACCGAGTGGGTGTTCAGTTTTTCCACCAACTCTTGGGGGTCTATATCCGATACATCCACATAGAGGTTTAAGATGGAGTAGGGAACGCGCATAGGTTAAAAATGGTAAAGGAACGGGGATGGGGTCAATTTTTTTATAAATAAAATAGAAATTTCTCTCTATTCCAGTAATTTTATTAACTATATGACTCCCAAGGTGGTTATTTTTTTAGAGGAACTGGTTGAGGATGTTGAGTTTGTCTATCCCTATTTGAGGTTTAAAGAGGAAGGCTTTGAAACCTTTTCGGTTGCCCCCGAAATGGGAAGCTACAAAGGTAAAAAGG
>DTXZ01000067.1 GCA_012962155.1 Aquificales bacterium | reverse complement strand
GTTTGGGTAAACCGTTCCCGCGGGGAGGTTGGACTTTATCTCGGTAACCTTTGCCGAGAGTATTTTAATTCTCTTACCACCAAAGGTGGTATAGGTATTGGGATAGAGTGCCCTTATGCGGTCTACCACGCTGTGAGCCTCGGCTTTCCAACATATGCGATATTCCTCTTTAGTAATAGGAGGCGCATAAGTGGCTAGGGAATGGTCCTGCTCTTTGGGAGTTATTTTTCCCGCAACCCACTCCCTTAGGGTTTTTACCAATAATTTTGCCCCTTTGCTTGCCAACCGCTGACTCAAACTTGCAATGTTGTCCTCTTCGTAAATGGGTTCCTCCTCTTGGGATAATATCTCCCCGCTGTCCAAACCTTCGTTAATGAGCATTACGGTATTTCCCGTAACCCTTTCTCCCGCCATCAGGGCGCGATGAATGGGTGCGGAACCGCGGTATTTGGGCAAAAGTGAAGCGTGAAGATTTAATGTTTTGTGTTTCGGAAAATCAAAAATGTATTTGGGAATAAGTTTGCCGTAGGCAACAACGATGGCCACATCGGGTTTTAAAGAGTAAAACCAATTTTTAAACTCCTCGCCTCTTATCCTTTCCGGTTGGTAAACCAACTCCGAGAGACCCAACTGGAGGGCTTTTTTCTTTACTGGTGGAGGTGTAAGTTTTTTACCCCTTCCCGAGGGACGGTCGGGTTGGGTAACAATACCCACAATCTGGATATCTTCCGCTTTTGTTAGCTCCTCAAGGGATGGAACGGCGAAAAGAGAAGTTCCGAAGAAAACCATTCTAAGTTTAGACATAAATTCTGTGTTATATTACCTAGCCGATGGAATTGGAAAATAAACAGCTTCCGCTATCCATCGCCGAGCTGTTGGAAAGTAGCGACGAAAAAAACATAAAGGCTTATATACTTATTAAGGCGGACCCAAAAGAGATTGCGTCTATTATGCTCGCCCTTTCAACCTTTGAAGGTATCAGAACCGCCGACGTCGTTACGGGTCCCTACGATATCATCGTGTATGCGGAAGTTCCCGACCAATATGAACTGGGACGTTTGGTGATAAGCAAAATCCATTCCCTTGAAGGGGTTAAAGAAGCCATCACATGCGTAGTGGTAAAAGTATAGTATTATTTCTTTCCTCTCTGCCGGTTCCCAAAACCAACCGTTACATTCGGAGGAAAAACGGTTGGGTTTTCAAATCCCATAGGGTAACCCTGTGGGAAACGAGGGCCTTATGGGAGCTTCAAAACCAATACAACCAAGAGCCTCTGAAAAAACCCCTATCGGTTGAGGTTTATTTTTTCCTTCCCGACAGGAGAAAGAGGGATATAGACAATATGCTCAAAAGCCTGTGGGATGTTTTGGAAAGGGCTAAAGTCATTGAGAATGACGAGCTTATTTGGGAAACCAAAACGGTGAAGGTTAAAGATGCGTGTATCTCGGGAACGGTAATAGTTATAAAACCTTTCAGAACACCCAAAAAGGTTTTGGGGGAATACGGAAAACTGCTTTCGGAGTTTAAGTCTTCGGTGAACCCCTGAGCTTTTTTTCAAAAATAAACAACACCGAAGGGCTGGGGGAAAGACTTTTAACCTTTAAGGGTTTAAAACCGGTATTTGAAAACTCCTCCACCACCTTATCCGCGGAGGGAAAATTTTCTATTGAACGGGATAGGTAGCGGTAGGCTTCAAAATTGCCGCTGATTACACCTCCCAAAGCGGGAACGGCGTATTTCGTATAGAGCCAACCCAACTTGGAAAGGGAATATTTTCCATTCGGTTTGGTAAATTCCAATACCGATACAACCCCTTTGGGTCGAAGAATTCTGTGAATTTCATCCAACGCTTTTTTTCTATCCGAGAAATTTCTCAACCCGAAGGATATAAAGATTGCGTCAAAGGTTTCACCTTTAAAGGGAAGGTTTTCCGCCAAACCCCTAATTAGGGAAACCTTTTTGCCCAACCTATTTCGGGCTATATTCAACATTTCACCGCAGGGGTCGAGTCCCACGTAATAAACCTTCTCCAAGAAAAGATCCTTCGTGATTTTTATAACATCACCCGTTCCACAAGCCAAATCCAATATTTTTTCCGCATTGGGTTTGTAATTTTTTGTCTCCAAAACGAGTTTTTTCCTCCACCTTAAATCCATTCCGAAAGATAGAATCCGGTTGGTTAAATCGTAGGTGGAGGCTATTTTTGAAAAGAGAGAAAGAGCGCCCATAAAAAAAATTTTCCGCGTTAGCGGGATATTCCAATATTCTTATGGGAAGTTATTTCTTATGTATATGTTCGAGTTTACTACTGGCACAGAATTCCTTCAAACATTAGTGCCTTTCCGATGTTTCACTCAATGGGCAAGATGCTTAGAGCCTTATAAGTAAAGTTTCATAAAATTGGAGCTTTCCTTATCCGCCATGTCCAAAATAAAGAGCTCCTCCGTATTGACCGCGGTGGCGAATTTTACGTCCACAACATTGAAATGAACCTCTTGTAGATCCTTCTTTAGGGTTTCTGTATCCCCCTTAAACCTTTCAAGGGTCTTTTCATCCTTTAAAACAAATAGGAGTTCTCCCTGCCAAGGGTTAGCCTCCGTGTAGGAGAGTTTTACCAACCCCCTTTCCCACAAAAGGGAGAGGTTTTTCCTTCCACCAGCCGAGTAAATGCCTAGGAAAAACTTTTTACCGCGGTGGGTAAAGGGGATTATCGCCTTACCGTAGTTTTGGAATATACTCCAACCTTGCAAAAATTGGAGGAATTCAACCGTTTCCTTCAAAAGGTTGTATCCCACCGCGGAACTAACCAGTTTCCGGTAAACCTCTTTTCTTAAAGGTGCAAAAAATATAGGTTTATCCAACTCTTTTCGCTCTTTTGCACCCCCTTTAAACAGAAATGGGAATCTCTTTTTCAGTTTTTCCCGGGATAAGTAGATAAAACGGGCTAAGTTCTCCACTACGGTAGGAGATAGTTCGTAAAAGGAGAGATAGGCGTTTAAGAAATTTGTCAAATTGACCCTCCAAAGGGGTAAAGATGTATAGCCTTTTACAAATTTTCCAAAGGGTCTAACGAAAAGCTGATATTTGGGACGGTTAAAACCCATAGTATTTATAAGAGATAGGAGTTTATATTTGATGTCGGAGTGTAAACTTTCGGAATTCTCTTTACCCAAAAGGTAACGGACAACCTTGTATTCGTAAAAAAGTCCGCTGTTTTTTATCCCCATCGGCAGGTCGGAAAAGTTTAAAAAAACCTTTAGAACCGCGGGGAGGGGGCTTTTGAAAAACTCCTTTATACGGGAAAAGATTTTGTAACCCTCCCCTAAGGAGGGGGACAGTTTAAACACGTAAGGATTTCGGTCTATTAAAGTCAAAAGAACCTTTTGATGGGGTTTAAATTGAATACCCAAAAGGTTTTTTACCGTTATTTCAACCTCCCTTCCTAGAAAAAAAAGTCTCAAAACAACCTCATCGCGGGTTGCTTTTTTTACATAGGCTTCCAATTCAAAACCTAAAGGGACAAAATCGAGGAAGCCGCTTAAATCCTTGGGTATGTGGGAAAGCTTAATATTGGCTTGGGTAGTTTTGGTTTCCGCCCGTTCTACCTGCGGTCCGCGCTGGGCTACCGCCTGAACCCGCAAAACTTCCAACATAAGAAGCCCCCTTAGGGGGAATTTTAAATTTTTTCGGAGAAGTAAAACTCCTCTATGGGGGCGTATATGGGTCCCTCGGGGGTTAAGGTGCTTTTTATTACCGCTATTTTGTTTACTTCCTCTTCGCCGAAAACAAAGTTTTGGTACTTACGTAAAAAGTAACGGAGTTTTCTCTCGTCAACCCTTCTCATCCTACATATCGTCACATGGGGATGGAAGGGTTTGGTATCGGGGCGGATATTTTTCACCCTGCTGTTTGCCACCTCCACCGCTTTAGCCAATCTCTTGAGCGGGCTACTTCCTAGGTCTACCCCAACCCAGAGGATACGGGGCCGGCGAAGGTGCGGAAATACACCCAAACCCTTATAGGTTATCTTAAAAGGTCGGAAATTGGACGCCACCTCTTGGGTGGTTTTAACCAGTTCTAAGAGGGAGGGACGGTCTACCTCCCCTATAAACTGGAGGGTTATATGGAGGTTTTGGGGTTGGGTCCACTTTCCGTGGATGTAGCCTCCAGCCTCCTCCCTTATACGTTGGGATTTTTCCACCACAATCGGTGAGGTAAAAAAGCCTATAAATACCCTAACCATTAAAGTTAAGAGTTTAAAATTTCCCCTTGACGGGAAATGTTAACGCAATTTATACCCCGCGAGTGGATAGAAAGGGTAAGGGAGGAACTGACAAATTCCGATTTAACTTTTTTTTCTTTAGAGAAACTATTTAAAAATCATCCCGACCCATCCAGTTTGAGAAATTACCTAAACTTCCGTAGGTTTAGCCTGCTGGTAAAAATCTTAGACCAATCCACCTGTTTGAGGAAATTCCTTATAAAGCACCCCACCGCCTTTGAGGAAAATCTCCCCGGACTTTGGTATAAGTTCAAAAACAGAAAGGTTTATCTAAAGGAGCTAAGCAAATTCTCCGAAAGGTTTGGCGATGTTTCCGAACTTCTCGCCTTTTACCGCCACTATGAACTTTTGAGGATTTTCGGCAAGGAGCTTTTGGGAACCGCAACCTTGGAAGAGATTTTAGCGGAATATTCCCATTTGGCGGACGCCTTGGTTGAATACGCCTATAAAACCGCCTTAAGGAGAATAGAAGCCAAATACGGCACGCCAACGAAACCGTCGGGAGAGCGTGTAGAAGGGCTGATTTTGGGGTTGGGAAAACTCGGTAGCGAGGAATTAAACTACTACTCCGACATAGACCTCATATTTTTACACGAGACCGACGAGGGGAAGGCGGGAAATTTAACCTCCGCCCAATTTTTTGAAAAGGTTTTTAAGGAGACCGTTTCCCTTCTCAACAAGGTAACCCCCGAAGGCAAACCTTATGAAGTTGATTTGGAACTTAGACCCTTCGGAAAGAGTGGGCCCATAAGTATCTCGCTCGTTAGTGCGGAAGTTTATTACGAGAGCTACGGGAGAATTTGGGAAAGGTTTGCCCTTTTGAGGGCCCGTTTTGTGGCGGGGAACCCCAAACTCTACGAGTGGTTTTGGGAAAATATCCAACTTCCGTTTGTTTACAAACAACCCGCCGACCCTAAGGTTGTTGAAGAGATACGGCTCATGAAAAAGAAAATGGAGGCCTTGGCAAAGAAAAGGGTTTTAAATCGGATAAACCTAAAAACGTGTAAAGGGGGAATTAGGGAATTGGAATTTACCGTTCAAGCCCTCCAAATACTTTTGGGCAAAGATAGCCCCCTCCTACGGGAAAGAAACACCTTTAGGGCTATATGGAAGCTTCACCAAAAGGGGGTCTTCGGGGACGAGGAAGCCTACGAGTTGGAGAAAGCCTATATCTTTCTAAGGAAATTGGAACACCGCCTTCAACTAAAGGAGTGTTTACAGACCCAAAACCTAAAGAGGAGTGACGTTCCCTTTCTAACAAAGGCGTTGGGTTATTCCGATGAAAACCGGTTTTGGAGAGATTTTGAAAGATACACCGGCGTGGTATCCGAAGCGTTTGAAAAACTCCTTCCGACAAAGAGGGAAAAACTTTCTATCTCGGCCGAAGCGATTATTACCGGCGACCCCGAAAGGCTCTCCCATTTGAACGCTCCCCCTTGGGTTCTGGAAAGGGTAACTCTCACCCTCCACAAGGTTTGGGAAGGTTCGGAGAATATCTACCTAACCGAAGAGGAGAAAGAAAACTTCCTAAAGTGGGCGGATTATTTGGTGGAAAAGATAGTATCCTCGCCCTTGCCCGAAACAACCCTCTCAAACTTCCTAAAGTTCCTTCAGAACCCCACCGGTAGGAAACTCTTTTTCCTCCAACCCTCGGTAAAGCTTTACGAAACCCTATTTAATATCTTCTCCGTTTCCAGTTACCTTACCAACAAGATTTACGTAAGTCCCGACCTTGTTGAGGATATTCTCACCCTCTACAAGGATTACCCCTCTAAGGGGGAAATAGAGAGAGACCTTGCGGAGTTCAAAAAGGTTAAAAACCTCCCCTACATAGACCTCATAAGGAGATTTGAAAAAAGCTGGACTATCCGCATAGCCCTCATATTTATTGCCGATACCCAAAAGGAGAAAAATATCTTGAGGTTATTTAAAGCCCTTACCGACCTAACGGAGGTAGTCGTAAAAGACATCTGGAAACAGCTCGGGTTTGAAAGTATACCTTTAGTTCTATTTGCCTTGGGAAAATTCGGTAGCGGTGAGCTCACCCTAGCATCGGATTTGGATTTAGTCTTCGCCTTTAAAGACCTAAAGGCCAAAAGTGAATTTATAAACAAACCTCAAGAGTTTGTTAAGTTCATCACAACCCACACTTCCGAAGGTTACCTCTACAAGGTTGATTTCCGCCTAAGACCTATGGGAACTAAGGGAGAATTGGCTCCGACCTTGAATTATTTTGAGGAATACTTTGAAAAACACGCCCGCACTTGGGAAAAGTTGGCCTGGATGCGCTCCCGCTTTATAGCGGGAGACCCCGAGGTTGGGGAAAGGTTAAAGGCCTTGGTAAACCGGTTTCTCTTTTCCAAACCTCTAACCGATAAAGAGGAAAGGGAAATTTACGAGATGAGAATGAAGCTCCAGGCGGTTTCAAAGGAGGGTAAGGGTAAATACGACCTAAAGCTCGGTTACGGCGGTCTAGTGGACGTGGAATTTTTGGTTCAATACATACTGCTCAAAAAGGGTAAAAAGATTGAAAACACCTATAGGGCGTTGGAGTATTTGGGAAGTTTTTACCCGCAAATTGGTGAACTTAAGAAGGCTTATAAATTCTTACGGCTTTTGGAGACTTCCAACAGGCTTATTAAACCCTCGGGCGGTAGCACTTTAAACGCAAGCGACCTAAAAAAGCTTTCTGCATTCTTAAAAACTCCCGCGGAGGAACTTGCGGAAGAGATAGAAAAAACCCGAAAGGTGGTAAGGGATACTTTCCTGGAGTTTTTGGGATGATTTTTAACGCCCCTTCGGGGGGAGTTTTTTTTAATCTCTTTATCCTATGATAGATACCCACGCCCATTTGGATATGCTTCCCGAAGAGCTTTTTAAAAGCACCATCGGTTGTTTGGAAAGCGGTGATTGTCCCGAGGAGATACCGGCAAGGCTGGAGGCGGTTATAACGGTAGGGTGCGACAAGGAGGAAATTTATAAAGCTCTATCAATAACCAACCGCTATGAAAAAATTTGGTGTGCTTTGGGTTTCCACCCCTACGAGGCTGAAAAGGTTACCCAAGAGGACCTTTCGGAGCTTGAAAAACTTCTTGCGGAAGATAAGGTTGTGGCGGTGGGCGAATGCGGATTGGATTACTACCGAGACTTGGCGGGTAAAGAGAAGCAGTGGAAACTCTTTGAAAGTCAGCTTCGGATAGCAAAGGAGTTAGACCTGCCGGTGGTTGTTCACACAAGAGAGGCGGAGGAGGATACGGTGGCAATTTTAAAAAACTCGGGGGTTGGGAAAGGGGTAATCCATTGTTTTACGGGAACGGAAAAACTGCTCAAAGGGGCCTTGGATTTGGGTTTTTACATCTCCCTGTCGGGTATTGTAACCTACAAAAACGCCAACGATCTTAGGGAGTTGGCCAAAAAGATACCTTTGGATAGGCTCTTGGTGGAAACCGATAGTCCCTACCTTGCACCCGTTCCCAAAAGGGGTAAAAGGAACGCACCTTACTATCTGTTTTACACTTTAAAATTCCTCTCGGAGTGGCTAAAGGTTCCCTTTGATGTTTTGGAGAGAATAACAACCGCCAATGCGGTAAAACTATTTGAAATCAATCCCTTTTAAGGGATGCTTTTAAAAAATGAACCTCTGGCCGACAAAACGACTATAAAAATCGGAGGTATTGCCCAACTTTTTTTTCTTCCCTCTTGTTTGGAGGAGGTTGAAGAGCTTTTGCCCCTTTTGACCCAAGATTTCCCACTATACTACCTCGGGGGTGGTTCAAATACAATTTTCGGTAAATTTAAGGGTGTCGTGGTATCATCCCAATCGCTTAGGGGTTTTAGGGTGTTAGAGGAAGACTCCGAGGGTATCCTTTTGGAGGTTTTGGCGGGAACACTCCTTAAAGAATTAATTCCATTGATTTTTGAAAAGAACCTATGCGGGATAGAAACCCTTTTGGGAATACCCCGCATAAGTGTGGGCGGGGCGGTTGCAATGAATGCGGGCGCTTACGGAAAAGAAATATCCCAAATAACGGAAGGGGTTTACTATTTTGACCCCCTTAAAGGCGAATTCCTTTTGGAGAGGAAGCCCCGTTTCGGTTACCGCTCTTCCGATTTTCCCCAAAAGGGGTTTATATGCAAAGTCCTGTTGAGGTTAAAGCCTTGCCCTTCACCCATTAGGGAGCTGGTAAAAAAACTGAACTCCCGAAGGAGGAAAAGCCAACCTCTGGAGCTTCCCACCGCGGGCTCAACCTTTAAAAATCCCAAAGGGAACTTTGCAGGGAAACTCCTTGAAGAGGTGGGACTAAAGGGTTTCTGCACTAAAAAAGGACTCTGTTTCTCCCGAAAGCACGCCAACTTTCTGGTAAACCTTTCGCGGAAAGCCACCTTAGGCGATGTTCTAAAACTTATAGACCTTGCCAAAGAGAGGGTTTTAAAGGAATACGACCTTTGGTTGGAAGAGGAGGTTAAGATAGTATCCACCGATGGTTAAAAAGGCGGTTATTCTCCTTATTAAGGTTTATCAAAAGGCTATTTCCCCTCTCTTTCCTTCCTCCTGTAGGTTTGAACCCACCTGTTCGCAATATTCCATTTTAGCCATTGAAAAATACGGGATTTTAAGGGGAGGACTAAAAGCCCTTTGGAGGATTTTGAGGTGTAACCCCTGGAATAAGGGGGGGGTAGATTACCCTTAAAAGAGTTTTAGTATTTCGTCGGGCATAAACTCGCGATTATCCTTGGTTAGGTGTATATGAACCACCCCCGGTAGACGCCTTATTTGGGATACCAGCTTGTGAACATCCCTTATAGGGATGGTAGCCACCACATTTAGGGCATCGTCGTAAAAAATTTCCCTAACCAGTTCCCTAAAGGGTCGGGAAAATAGCTCCATCTTCCCTATTTCGTCAATAACTATAACCTTCCTCCTATCCCTGCGGGCTTGGTCTATAGCCTTTTGGAGAATGGGAAGCGCCAGCTCTTCAAAATATTTAACGTTTACCCCGTAAGAACCTACCAAATTTTTGGATGTAAAGGTTTTGGAGGCAAACCTCTTACTCTTACCTTCGGTGGTTACTATTCTAAAACCCACCCTTTTGTTGGTCTTTTTATCCCTTACCTCTTCGGTCCAAAAACCGATAGCCCTCTCTCCCAATTTTTGAACCAAGTTTTTTATAACGGTAGTCTTTCCCACTCCCGGTTCACCGGTAATTAAAACCTTAGTTCCCATAAAGGTTTAAAGATAGGTTGCTCTTGCCCTTTAGGAGGGGCTAAAACCCCAAGGGGCTAAAACTTTAAAACCCTCTTGTAGATATAGAGGTAACTTAGACTTCGGGTGAGGTTTTCCGCAATCATCGCGCCCCAGGGGACCAAAGGGGTTTTAAAAAGTTTCAGTAGAACCATTGAGGGTATCAAACGCACCAGCCAAAAGTTGGCAATGTTTACTATAAGGGGTATTTTGGTTTTACCCACCCCCCTAATTGCACCCGAAAGGACAAAGATTATCGCCATAAGGGGTTGGGAAAAGGCGACGATATAGAGGTATTTGACGGTGTAAGATACCACCTCGGGGTCGTCGGTAAAAAAATTCGCCAAAGGGTGGGAGAGGAGAGCCATAAGGACACCCAAGGAGGTCATAAGAATTAGTGCAACCGCCAAGGTGGTTTTTATTCCGACCTTTATCCCGTGGGGGTTTTTTGCCCCGAAATTTTGTCCCGCAAAGGTGGTTGAGGCAAAGGCAAAAGCCATACCTATTGTGAAGGAAACCGATTCAATCCTTAACCCTATTTGGAAACCCGCCAACGCTTTTGTCCCGCACAAGGCCACCAAACCCACAAAGGTGTTGTAGGAAAAACTCATAACCAGCCTCTCTATCCCCGTGGGGAGTCCCACTTTTAGGAGTTTTAAAAGTTCCTTTAGGTTAAAAAACTCCCCGCTGAGTGGGGTTATTCTCTCATCTTTAAGTAAAAAAGGAAGGTAAACACCTAGGGCAAGCGTTTCCGCCAATGCCACCGCCCAGCCCGCCCCTTTAACGCCCAAGGCGGGAAAGCCTAAATTCCCGTAAATCAGCACCAGAGCCAAGAAGATATTAACCGCGGTGGTAAATATAGTCGCATAAAAGACCACCTTGGTTTTTCCCAAGCCGTTAAAGACCGCATTTAGACTGTTGGTCACAAAGGCAAATGGCATGAGCAAAAATATAGGCTTTAAATATCCAACCGCAGTTTCCAAAACCTCCTTTGGAGTTCCAAATAGCGAGAGGAAGAACCTTATAAGCTCATCCCCCCAAAGGGTTAAAGGTAAGGCAAAAAAAATGGAAAGAATAACCCCCAAGGAGGTATAAATTCCCGCCCTTTTGTTTGCTCCCACCGCTTGGGCTACCAGAACGTTTACCCCCGTATAGACGGTTGCCATAGTTGCATATACCAACCAGAGGAGTGTGGTTGCAAAACCTACACCCGCTATGGCTAGACTTCCCAGAGGTGCAACCAAGAGGAGGGAGATAAAATTTTGAACCGTATATAAGAGGTTGGAAAGAATAATGGGAACCGAAAGGGTTAGGACTTTTTTTATCAAAACCCCTTTGGGTGTCTCCTCTTTTATTACAAATCTCTCCGAGGACATAAAGGGGAAAATTAAACTTGGGTTCCCCCCAAGGTCAGATTCTTTATCCTAATCGTCGGTTGGCCGTCGGTAACGGGTACACCTTGCCCGTTCTTACCGCAAGTCCCTATGGCCCAACCGAGGTCTCTTCCCACTGCGTCTATATCTTGCAACGCCTTGGGACCGTTTCCGATAAGCACCGCACCTTTTATGGGATAGGTTATTTTCCCGTTCTCAATTAGATAGGCTTGGCTAACTTCAAAAACGAAATCCCCGGTGGTAGTATTTACCTCTCCTCCGCCCATTTTTACTATGTAAATACCCCTTTTGGTGTCCGCTATTATATCTTCGGGGTTATCCTTACCCGGGGCTATAAAGGTATTGGTCATCCTCACTAGGGGAATGTGTTTGTAACTCTCCCTTCGTCCGTTACCGGTGCTTTCAACCCCATCTTTGAAGGCGGAAAGGCGGTCATACATGTAACCCACCAGGATACCGTTCTCTATTAAAACCTTCCTTTGGGCGGGAACTCCCTCATCGTCCACAAAAAAGCTACCGTTATGGTGGGGTATTGTTGCATCGTCTATTACCGTTACCAAGGGACTGGCAACCTTTTTCCCCAATTTGGATTTTTCGTAAACCGAAACCCCTTTCTGGACTAAATCGGCTTCCAATCCATGCCCAACCGCCTCGTGTATCATAGTCCCGCCCGCCTTTGAATCCATAACTACGGTAAATTCCCCCGCGGGAGCGGGTTTGGCCTTTGTCAGCAGTAAAGCCCTTTGGGTGGCTATTTGGGCAACGGTTTCGGGAGGGGTTTTTTCAAAAATCTCCAATCCGTAAAGTCCCCCGATACTTTCAAAACCCCTAAAGAGTTCTCCGTTTTTACCCACTACGGTTTCCACGAAAAGAACCACCCTTTTTTGGGTATCGCCGGCAATCTCGCCGAGGGAGTTTATAACCAGAATTTCCCTCGTTTTGTCGGCAAATCCGACCAAAACCTGCTTTACGAGCCCTTTACCCACCTCCCTCGCCCTTTGATTGGCCCTTTCCAAAAGTTCCACCTTTTTGGTAAAGGGTGTTTTTTCGGAGTCTATTTGAACCTCGGTTTGTCCTTCCCTCTTTATAAGGCCCCACTTTACCGGTCCTTGCCCTTCACCCTTGGCCAATGTTTTAGCCAACCGCAGAAGATTTTCAAAGGATGGGTTGTTTGTGTATCCGTAATAAACCTTAAAGTCCTTTATAAGTCTAAGCCCGACTCCCAGTTCCCACCCGTGGGATACTTTGTCTACCTTACCGTTTTCGTAGTAAATTCGGGTAAACAAACTCCTCTCGTAGAAGATTTCCGCGTAAAGTCCTCCCTTTGAAAGGAGGGTGGATAAAATGTAACCGCCTTTGGTTAAAAGTAATTCTTTTACCTCATTTGGGGTCATGAAGGGTTTAGTTTAAGGCGGAGGGGGCGGGATTCGAACCCTCGGAGCGGGGGGTCACCC
>DTXZ01000066.1 GCA_012962155.1 Aquificales bacterium | reverse complement strand
AGTTTTCCTATAGGCAGAATAACCCCTTTGAGGAAAGACAGAAAAAGTTTTTCCAAAAAAGGATTTTGGGGAATTCCTACTTCCAATATGTGGAGTGTTCCACCCTTTTTTAGAACCCTAAAGATCTCCCTTAGTGAACTTTCGGTATCCCCAAAGTGTCTAAGTCCGAGGGATACCACCGCGGCGTCAAAGGTTTCATCCTTGAAAGGTAGTTTTAAGGCATCTCCCCTTACCAGGTAGGCTCTGGCAATTTTTTTCTTCTTAGCCATCAAAAGCATGGGGAGAGAATAGTCAAGACCTATGACTATTTTAAATCTTTTTGAAAGCTCTCCAAATAGGATTCCACTACCGCAGGCTACGTCCAGAACCCTTTCCCCCCTTTCTACTCCCTCCAAAAGGCGTTTAAACCAATAGGGTAAAATTCCGAAGGAAAAAAACTTGGCGATAACCTCATATCGGTCGGCTATTCTATCAAAGACTCTAACAGAGTTTTCTTTTTTCCCCATTATCTACTTTAAACCTAACTCTTTTAGAACCCTCTCTACGTGGCCCTTAGCCCTTACGTTTCTCCAAGCTTTAACTATTTTTCCCCTTTCAATGTAAAAGGTGCTTCGGATAATACCCTTAGTAGTTTTTCCGTAACTCTTTTTCTCCCCGTAGGCACCAAAAATTTGGGCAACCTCCTTATGGGGGTCACTCAGAAGGTAAAAATTTAGGTTATGTTTTTGCCTAAACCTCTTGTGGCTTTCCACACTATCGGGAGAAATCCCTATCACGGTTATACCTAAACTTTTTAAAACATTTAGGTTATCCCTAAAATCGCACGCCTCGGTGGTGCATCCGGGTGTGTTGTCCTTCGGATAAAAGTAAAGGATTACCTTTCTATCCCTAAAGAGGTCAAAGCAAAATTCTCCTTCCTTTCCCTCCGGATCTATTCCCTTCAAGCAGAAATTGGGAACTTCGTCTCCTACATCCAGAGTTTTTTTAACTTCCATAAATAGGATTTTAAGGGCGGAAAGTTTAGAGTGCCCTGTGAGCCTCTTCGTAAAGTCCTTCCTTTTCAAGGTGGGAAGTAATGTTCAACTTGTGAAGGGTAGTGCGATCTTCCTCAAACTTTATAACCGAGTAGCTGGCGTTATCGCAACCGAAACTCCAAAAGAGTTCTATTGGAAGCTCCAAAGCGGCACAGTAGAGCGTCCTTATGGGAACGGTATGGGATACTACCGCTACCGTTTGCCCCCGGTGTTTTTGTTTTATTTCTTCTATAAAGTTTTTAATCCTTTCGTAAACATCTAAAAGGTTTTCCCCTTTGGGGAAGTCCACCTTCCAAGGTTCTTTAAGCCAGGTTGCAAACATTTCGGGGAATTCCTTTTTAACCTCTTCCACTAATTTTCCGCTCCAAACCCCGTGGTCTATCTCTATTACCCTTCTATCCTCTACAAGGGGAACGCCCAAAGTTTTAGCCACTATTTGGGCTGTTCTTTTGGTCCTCTTTAACGGTGACGTATATATTACCTCTATACCTTTGTTTTGTAGTTCCAACGCCAAAAGTTTAGCCTGTTTTTCCCCCCTCTCCGAAAGGTCGGGGTCTAAAAGACCTTGGTATCTCCCTATGGGATTCCATTGGCTTTCGGCATGCCGTATAACGTAAAGGGTACAGCCCACCTTTTTAACCTCCTTAAGTTTTAAGAAATTTTAGGTAAACCGCGGTGGTTGGTAGGTTAGATATAAACTCCTCTACAGGTTATGGACAAAGTCCAATATTTGTGGTATTAGGGTATTTCTTCAAGGTAGCCGATGAATGCCCTCGGTGTGGTTGGGGATGGTGTCTAAATTAAGGTATTATCCCTGGCAAATTCCCGAGGGTAGAGTGTCGCCTATACTCTACCCTAAGAGGCTGAACTTTCCCCAAATCCCCGTAGGGGGTGTAGGGTCCCAATATCTAAGGCGGGGCCTATGGGCACCCAAATGCCGCCTGCCGGGTTTGTGGGTGTCCTTAAATAGGCGGGGTATAAATAGCCCGGCACCGGACTGCACTAATGTGCGGTTCGGTTAACCAGGATTAAGAGGGATGGGACACACAATTGCGGAAAAGATAATAGCCAAACATGCGGGGAAAAAAGAGGTATTTCCCGGCGATATGGTTATGGCAAAGGTAGACCTTGTTTTGGCCAACGATATTACCGCACCCCTTGCGATAAGGGTATTGGAGGAACACGGAATAAATAGAGTTTTTGACCCCAACAAGATAGCCTTGGTTATGGACCACTTTACCCCTCCAAAGGATATAAAAGCGGCAACACAAGTTAAATACGTTAGAGAGTTTGCAAGAAAGCACGGAATAAAGCACTACTATGATGGTGGCGAAGTGGGAATAGAGCACACCCTTTTACCCGAAAAGGGTTTGGTTCGTCCCGGGATGCTCGTTGTGGGTGCCGACTCCCATACCTGCACCTACGGGGCTTTGGGAGCTTTCTCCACCGGTATGGGTTCAACCGATATAGCCTTTGCAATGGCTACCGGTGAGGTTTGGCTCAAAGTTCCCGAAACAATGAAATTTATCTACCGCGGAAAACTCAAAAAGTGGGTTACCTCTAAGGACTTAATCCTCTACACGATAGGTCAAATCGGAGTGGACGGAGCCCTTTATAAGGTTATGGAATTCGACGGCGAGGTTATAAGAAATCTTTCCGTAGAATCGCGTCTGACTATGGCTAATATGGCTATTGAAGCGGGAGGAAAGGCGGGAATTATAGCTCCCGATGAAAAAACGATATCTTATGTAAAAAAGAGAACCGACGAACCTTTTGAGATATTTACCTCCGATTCCGATGCCAACTACCACTCCGTTTACGAGTGGGACGTTAGCGAGCTGGATCCCGTGGTAGCCCATCCCTTCTCGCCCGATAACGTAAAAAGTGTTTGGGAAAGCACCGATATAAATATAGACCAAGTCTTTATCGGTTCCTGTACCAACGGAAAATACGAAGACCTCAAAATCGCCGCGGAAATTCTCAAAGGTAAAAAAGTTCACCCCTACGTAAGGTGTATAGTAATTCCCGCAACCCCCGCGGTTTACAAAAGGGCGCTTGAAGAAGGTATTATCCAAATTTTGCTCGATGCGGGCTGTGTTATAGGTCCCTGTACCTGTGGACCGTGCCTCGGTGGACACATGGGTATTTTGGCTCCCGGCGAAAGGGCGGTTTCCACTTCCAATAGAAATTTCCCCGGAAGAATGGGACACGTTACCGCCGAAGTTTACTTGGCTTCACCCGCAGTTGCCGCCGCTTCCGCGGTATTGGGAAGAATTGCCCATCCGGAAGAGGTTGTCGGAAAAGAGGAAAGGGTTACCGTTTAAGATATTTGTATGGGGAGGGTTTTTCTCCCCCAGGATTTTTTTACCGCTTTGTGAGACGGAAAAAAATGAGCGGTCAATCCTCCACCGTTAGAATAACTTTGCCGAAATGTTTTCCCTCTTCAAGATATCGGTGGGCTTTTTCCGCCTCTCTTAGAGGAAAAATTTTATCCACAACCGGCTTTAGTAGCCTCTTTTCAAAAAGTTTGGCGATCTCAAAAAGGGTTGATTTCCTTCCCATATAAATCCCGTTCATGGTTATTTCGTTCACGAAACAATAGCGGATATCAAAATTCCCTTTACTACCTGTAGTAGTTCCCAGAAAGGAAAGCCTTCCACCCTTTTTGAGGAGCTTTAGAGAAATGGGAAGTGTCTTTTCCCCTACGTGGTCTATAACCAAATCCACCCCTTCGGGGAAAATTTCTCTAACCCTTTTTTCAATATCCTCCGTTTGATGGTTTATTACATACTCGGCACCTAATTCTTTTAGTTTTTGGACTTTCCAATCGGAAGAGGTTGTGGTAACAACCGTCGCCCCAAAAAGTTTTACCAATTGAATAGTTGCCACACCGACACCCGAAGCCCCTCCCCATACAAAAACCGTCTTTCCGGGGGAAACTTTACCCTTGTCTATTAACGCATTCCAAGCAGTTATATATGTCAGCGGAAAACTGGCCGCTTCTTCAAAAGAAAGGTTTTTTGGTTTGGGTATAACGTTTTCTTGGGGAACCTTGACAAACTCCGCATAACCTCCCTTTATTTGGAATCCCAATATTTTAAATTCTTTGCAATGGTTATCCCACCCCGAAAGACACGCTTCACAGATATTGCAGGAAAAGTTGGGGTTTACTACTACTTCGTCCCCGGGTTTTACATTTTTTACAAGCTCTCCGACTTCTTCTACAACTCCCGCTATATCGCTACCCAATATGTGGGGTAGATTCGGTTTAAAGGCCAAAACACCTTTTCTAATCCATATATCCAAATGGTTTAGGGCGCAGGCTTTTACCCTAACCAAAACTTCGTTAGGGTTTATTTCAGGTTTTGGAAAACTTTCCGTATATTGAAAAACGTTTCGGTCTCCAAAGGAGGTTAACAAAACCGCTTTCATAACATTATTTAGAGTAAATAACCATGTCCAAACGTAGAAAACTTACCGATTTAAAACCGACAACCGGGTTGGTAAAAAACGCCCTCTTTAACATTTTGGGGGATATTTCCGAGCTTAGATTTTTAGACCTATTTGCCGGGACGGGGCAAATAGGCTTAGAAGCGGAAAGAAGGGGGGCCTTTGTAGTTTTTGTGGAAATAAACCGGAAAAGGGCAAACGAGATAAAGAGAAAGACAGAGAAAGGAAAGGTTTACACCGGCGACGTCCTTAAGGTCCTACCCCGCTTGGGAGAGTTTGAAATAATTTTTGCCGACCCCCCCTACGGATACCAAAATTACAAGGTACTCCTGGAATTGGGACAAAGACATCTGCCCGAAGGTGGACTTTTTATAGTTGAACACTTTAAGAAAACCGACTTAAAACCTCTAACCCCTAGGGGTTTGGAGATTGAAGAGGAAAGAACCTATGGGGACACGGTTTTAACCTTTTTCCGAAAAGAGGAAGGGTAGAAATTAACCCTCCAGAATAGCCAAAGCCTCTTGTGCACTTTTTCCTTCATGGACTATGGCCCTCATAGCCCTAACCATTTTGGCGGGGTCTTGCGTTTGGAATACGTTCCTTCCGATAGACAGTCCCGCGCCACCCGCCTTGATAGACCCTTCCACCATTTTTAAAACATCTTTGGCGCTTTTCATTTTGGGTCCACCCGCTATGACAACGGGAATTTGCGCCCCTTCTACCACTTTTACAAAACTTTCGGGGTCACCAGTGTAGGGGACTTTTACTATATCCGCTCCCAACTCCGCTCCGAGGCGGGCGCAATGGGCTACAACCTTGGGGTCATATTGGTTCTCTATTTTGGGACCCCTTCCGTATATCATCGCCAATAGGGGTATTTGCCACTCTTCACAGGCTCGGGAAATTAGTCCAAAATCCCTGAGCATTTCCCTTTCGCCTTCAGCCCCCATATTGACGTGAATGGATACCATATCCGCACCGAGCTTTAGGGCTTCCTCAACCGCTCCCACGAGAACTTTATCGTTTCTTCTTGGAGACCAATCGGTGGATGCGGAGATATGAACAATAAGCCCTAAATTTTTTTTACCTTCGCCGAAGGCTATTCTTACATTGCCTTTATGAATAACAACCGCTTCCGCCCCTCCTTGGGCTACCCTTTCTACCGCTAGTTTGATATTTTCCAACCCTTCTATGGGTCCCGAGCTTACGCCGTGGTCCATGGGAACTATAATCGTTTTTCCCGTTTCGGGATTTATAACGTTGCTTAAGCGAATTTTTTTACCGACACCCATACCCAATTTATCTTACCCTTTTCAGGTGGTAGACATCTTTTCGGAAATTTCCTTTAGAGGTTTGGCATGTTGGGGAATGAGGTCGGGAATACCCTCTTTAATCTCGTAATAAACCCTGCAGGTTGGACATATAAGAAGATCTCTTTCTTGGTTGTAAACCAAATCACCTTTACAGGTGGGACAGGCTAAAATTTCTAACAAATCTAGGGCAAGTTTTTCCCTTTTCTCCATTAAGGTTAGATAAAATAACACTCCTTACTATGCGTGTTAAAGGACCATCCTCCAAAAGGAGAAAGAAAAAAATACTCAAATTGGCCAAAGGTTTTTACGGAAGAAGAAAAAACTACAGAAAGGCTAAAGAAGCGGTAATGAAAGCCCTCTACTACGAGTATGTCCACAGGAGACTCAGGAAACGCCAAATGAGGAGATTGTGGATTGTAAGGCTTAACGCAGCGGTTAGAAATTACGGGCTAAATTACTCAAGATTTATCCACGGTCTCCAAAGGGCGGGTATAGAACTTGACAGAAAAGTTTTGGCCGATATAGCGGTAAGAGATCCCGAAGCTTTCAAACAATTGGTAGAAAAGGCCAAACAAGCTTTAGCCGCTTAAATCCCGTTAAACTTTTAACCTTGACCTTTGTCAGTTTCCCTTTAAACCTCGGCTATAATTATTTACAACTAGAGGTGGTTCCTTAGTCCGGTAGGGGGCGACTAGGTTTCGACGGGGACAGGTCGGGTCCCGAGGAGCAGGCCGGGTGGCACCCGTAACAGCCAAGTGCAACAGCTCCCGAAGCTGAGCTCGCACTGGCTGCCTAATCAACGGCAGCCCGTCCTTAGGTAGCCCGCACCCGGCTGCCTAAGGGCGTCAAAGTTGGGTGCTGGGGCTTTGTCCTTTGCCCGCTGGGGACAAAGCCGACATCGTTGGCGGGACCCCTTGCGGGAGTTTGCCGGTGGACGCCCGCAAGGTGGTAACAAAACACCGGCTAAGCCTGTAGAGCCTCGGAGACCCGGCGTCTCCGGACGCGGGTTCGATTCCCGCCGCCTCCACTGGTCGTTATCTTTAAAATTAAGCTTAAGTCCCTATGATTATCAGAAAGGTTTTTCCCTCAAAGGATATCGTTGAAATCCAAGAGGAGCTTAGAAAGCTTTACGGCGATAATTTTGTCGTTATAGAAATCAATCAGATAAAAAAGTATCCGCTACCTTTTATCCCCCTATTTGGTAAGGAATACACCGAGGTAATCATAGAAATAAGTGACCGTCCGAAACAACAAGAGCAGAAAGGGTTTAAAAACGAGTTTCTGGAAGAAGTAATACTTAAACAGCTGGAGGAACTAAAAAGGGAACTTCAATCCTTAAAAACCCAACAACAGCAGGTTAAAAAGTTTACCGTAAAGGTTGTAAAAAGAGACTCGGACCTCAAGGGAGAGGATAAAAAATTTTTAAACCAACTGGGTGACGAAGCTTTAAAGCTTTTAGACCTCCTCTACGAAAGGGGTTTTGACGAGGTTCTAACCGTAAAGATCCTCAGGGAGGCGACGGGTTACGATATAGAAAACGAGCTGTTTGACCTAAAGGATACTCCCTACAAAGTTTTATCGGAAGCCTTTTCAAAACTTTACGGGTTTAAAGATTTAGAGCAGGAAGAACCCCAAAAGGTGATAGCCCTCGTTGGACCAACCGGCGTTGGAAAAACTACCACCATAGCCAAAATAGTTTCCAATTTGGTTTTAAACAGTCGTAAAACGGTAGGGGTTATATCACTGGACACCTTTAGGGTAGGCGGAGCCCAAAGGTTGGAAAGTTTCCTAAAGGTTTTGGAAGTGCCCTTTAGAAAGGCGGATACCAAAAAGGCTTTTGAAACCGCCTTAGAAGATTTTGCAGACAAAGAGTTTCTTTTCATTGACATAGCGGGCAGAAGTGTATACGACGAACTGAGTTGGAAAGAAATTTTTAACATCTTCTCCGATCTTCCGGAAGAGAAACTTCTGCCCCTCCTTACGGTAAGTTTCAATATGCATCCCGATGCCGTTTTGGAAATATACAGACACCTAAAGGGGTATCCCCTAAAAGGGCTTATCCTCACAAAGGCGGATGAAACCTCCAAAAGGGGTGCGATATTTACCGCGGTTGAAGAGATGGAGCTGCCCCTCTATTACTTTACAAACGGGCAGAAAGTTCCCCACAATATACTATTGGCAACTCCCTCCAACTTGGCGAAACTTATTTTGGAAACGGAGTAGTAGGAAGCTATGGATAGGGAAAAGCAGTTAGCCCTTTTTGAAAAGGGGGTAGGCTACAAAAAAATTCCCTATATTGCGGTTGGCGGGGGCAAAGGGGGAGTAGGAAAAACTTTTGTTACCTATCTTTTGGCAAAGAGATTGTCTCAGCGGGGAAGAGTTTTGGTTCTCGATGCGGATATGGGGCTTCCCGATTTTTACATTCTAAGTGGGGTAAAGCCCTACCGCTATCTTGAGGATTACTTTGAAGGCAGGGCTACCCTTGACGAGATTACCACCAAGGTTGAAGAGAACTTTTATCTAATATCCCCGCGAAGCGGCAACGATTACCTTCTGAATTTAGACCCCAAAAAGGCTCAAGAATTGTTGAATAAATTGGACGAGTTTATTGTCGGTTCTTACGACTACTTTTTGATAGACTTAGGGGCGGGCATTCACAAGATAAACCAATTGATTTTTGCCTTGGTGGATTATCCATTACTGGTTTTAATTCCCAATATAATGTCGATAATAGACGCCTACGGGGTGGTTAAAACCGTATTTCAAAACTACCGCAGGACTTACTTTTACGCTATTGTAAACCAAGTTAGGGAAAAAGGAGAATATCGGAAAACCGTAAGCGTTTTGGAAAAATCCGCCAAAAGTTTCCATAAAAATATCCACGTAGAGGGGGTAGGTTTTATTCCATACACCCCTTCGGTTGCCCAAGGGGAGATTCCAAAAAAACTCTACGATAGTGCGGATGAAATACTTTCAAACCTTTTCAAAGGAGGGTACAAAAAGGAAACAAAGGAGGGCTTTTGGTCCAAAATCGCTTCCCTCTTTGGTAGAAAGTAATCATTCAAACATAGCGTTTACAAATTTTTCAACATCAAAGGGTTCAAGGTCTTCTATCGATTCACCTATCCCAATAAACTTTACGGGAATTTTTAAGGTTTTGCAAATAGCCACTATGGCACCGCCTTTGGCGGTTCCGTCCAGCTTGGTAAGGACAATTCCGCTAACGTCTACCGCGGAGGAAAATAGTTTCGCCTGTTTTATGGAGTTTTGCCCTATGGTGGCGTCTAAAACTAATAAAATCTCTTCCGGACCCTTTTCGTCAAACTTTTTAACAATCTTTACCAGTTTTTGCATTTCTCTAAGTAGATGCTCTTTTGTATGGAGGCGTCCCGCGGTATCAACCAATACGGTGTCGTAATTTTCCTCAAAAGCCTTTTTAAGTCCTTTATAAAGAACCGCACCAGGGTCGGTTCCCTCTTTGTCTCCCACAAAGTCGGCGTTGGCTCTATTTGCCCACTCGTTTAGTTGTTCCGTAGCGGCAGCCCTAAAGGTGTCACAGGCCACTATCAAAACCTTTTTACCTTCTTTGGTAAGTTTGTAGGCTAGTTTCCCTATAGTGGTAGTCTTTCCGCTACCGTTTATTCCTACAAACAGCACAACCGAAGGTTTTCTCGTAAGCCGAAATTTCCCCTTGCAGGAGGAGAGAATTTCTTTAAATCTCCCCTTTAGGTATTCCTTTACTTCCTCCGCACTTTTAAAGTTTTTCTCCCTTACCTCCTCCGTAAGACTAATTGCGGTATCAACCCCTATATCTAGCTTTATCAGTATCTCTTCCAGTTCCTCGTAAAATTCTTCTCCCAATTTGCTCCTTTTAAAAAAGTATTCCAAACCCAAAACTTTCCGGGTTTTTTTAAGTCCCCTTTTGAATTTTTCAAATAGACTTTCCTTTTTGGGCTTCTTTTCCAAAAGTTGTGCAACCGCCAAGGGAGGGAGATTCTCCTTTCCGACTTCTTCAAGGAGTTTTTTGGCGGTTTCTATCTTTCCACTTTCTACCAAGGCGGTAAAATAGATTTCCAGAAACTGTTTATTTTCTCTATACCTGTCCTTTAAAAGCTCGGTAACCTTTTTATATTTTCCCTCCTTTAGGAGTCTGTTCAATTCCTTTACCGATAAATCCCTCGGCTTTTCCTCTTTCTTCCTTTTCCAAAAGAAACCAAAAACCATAGAGTATTAAAGTTAATGGCTAAAAGGCGTTTTTCCTTGAAATTTATAACCCGCGAAGGTTCCGCTTTTATGGCCGCAACCCACTTGGTAGGGGGTATCATCGCTGGAACCTTGGTCGGTTATCTGTTTGACCAACTATTTAAAACCGAACCGTGGGGACTTATAGGAGGTTTCTTCTTAGGCGTTATTGCCGGCTTTAAAAACGCTTATGAGGAGATGAAAAAGGCACTGGAGAAGTGAACGGGGGATACCTAACCCCCTCCCTTAACGGTTCGGTATATAAGGTTTAACAAACTGTCAATGTTCCACTTTTTCTCTGCCGATACGTAAAGGTTGGGTATATCGGAAATCAACATTGAGTGGTCTAAGAAGCTAACCCTTTCGGGTGAGTCCACCAAACGGTCTACCTTGTTAAAGACGATAATCTGTTTTACCCCTTCCAGTTCAAGTTTTTTCAAAATTTCGTTTACTGTGCCTATCTTTTCCAGCCACTTGGGGTCGGAAGCATCCACCACGTGTAAGATTATGTCCGCTTCCTGAACTTCCTCCAAAGTTGCCTTAAAGGCTTCTATAAGCTCCGTCGGTAGTTTTTTTATAAAGCCCACCGTATCGGCAAAAAGAATCTTGAGGTCGGGATAAACAAACCGCGCGGAGGTGGTTGTATCTAAAGTTGCAAAAAGCATATCCTTTCGGAAAACATCTCTACCCGTTAGGGCTTTCATTAAGGTTGATTTACCCACGTTGGTATAGCCGACTATAGCAACCCTTACGAAATCCCCTTCTCGGGAAACCTCCTTTAATCTCCTTTTCCGCTGCTGTTTTCTTCTCTTTCTAATTTCCTCCAATTCCTGTTTTATTTTGTGTATTCTCTTTTTGAGAATACGCTTTTTTATTTCCGCTACCTGTTCACCGGGACCCCTTCCCCCTATACCACCGGCCTGACGTGAGAGGCCTTTACCCTTACCGTAAAGGCGGGGTAACTCGTGCTGAAGCTTTGCCAGTTCCACCTGTAATTTAGCCTCTTTGGTTTTAGCCCGCCGGGTAAATATTTCCAGTACCAAATCGGTTCTGTCCAAAACTTTGGCCTTTAATCTCTTTTCAAGCTCCTTTACTTGGGAGGGGGTTAAAGGGTCGTCAAATACAACTGTATCGGCTTTCGTGCCCCGAATTAACAGGTTGAGATCGTTTACCCTACCCTTCCCTATGTAGGTTGCGGGGTCCGGTTTATCCTTCTTTTGGAGAAGTTTCCCCAAAACTTTGCCCTTTACCGCTTTGACCAGTCCCGAAAGTTCCTCAAGCGATTGGTAAACTTCGCCTTTGGTTTCACCTTTTTTCCAAACGCCGACCAATATAGCCCTCATTTTTAGCGAACAATCTTTAAAGAGGAAATTAAACAAAAAGAGGGAAAAATGGAAGTTTTAACTTAAAAGGTTTTGAGCCAGTTGTAAATTCTCTCCGCCAATTGGTCGGGCATCAATTCAAATTTTCTGAGGAGCTCTCCCGCGGTTCCACTCTCCCCGTAAGTGTCGGGAATACCTATCCTCTTTATGGGAACGGGGTAGCTTTCCGCCAAAGCGGAGGCTACCGCTTCACCCAGACCCCCGATGATGGAGTGTTCTTCAACGGTTACAACTTTGGAGGTTTTCTTTGCACTCTCCGCCAAGAGGTTTACATCTATCGGTTTGACACTTACGGGGTCTATAACCTCAGCGGAAATCCCGTATTTTTCCTCCAAAATGGTTGCGGTATCAAGCGCGTGGGAAACCATAAGACCAACGGCCACTATGGTTACATCCCTTCCCTCTCTCAAAAGGAAACCTCCCCCTATTTCAAACTCCACATCTTCGGGATAGACGATGGGAAATTTCTCCCTGCTAAGTCTAATGTAAAAGGGGCCCGGTGTTTCGTAAGCCTTGTAAAGCATTTTTTTGAGAATATTGCTATCGGCGGGAACCACAACCCTCATGTTGGGAATGGCCCTCATTATGGCTATGTCCTCGTTCATTTGGTGGGAAGCCCCGTCGGGTCCAACTGTGATTCCCGCGTGGGTGGCTACCAGTTTAACGGGTAGCTCGTTGTAACCTATGTGTTGGCGTATAACTTCCCAAGGACGCCCCGTCAAAAAGATTGAAAATGAAGAGGCAAAAACAACTCTATCCTTGTCGTAAGCCAGCCCGCTGGCAACCCCTATAAGGTTTTGTTCGTCTATTCCCACGTTAAAAAACCTTTCGGGGAATTCTTTACCAAACACTGCGGTTTTGGTTGAAGTGGAAAGGTCTCCGTCAACCACGCACAATTTGGGGTCTTTTTTTCCCAATTCAACCAAGGTTTCGCCGTAAATCTTCCTCAAATCCCCCTTAGGGGCATCTTTTGTATATAAAAACATCTGCCGACCTCCCCCGTTAGTTATCGTATCTGTTCAAAAACTCTTCTATTTCCGCCTCGGAAACGCCCAAATCCTTCATAGCGATAACAAATTTTTCCCTATTGGGAGCTTTACCGTGCCATGCGGGGGTATTTTCCATAAAAGAGACCCCTTTCCCCTTAATGGTCATAGCCCTAATGGCAACCGGTTTTTCCCTCGAAATTTGAAGAGCCTCTTCAAAAGCCTCTATAAGTTGTTTGAAGTCATGCCCGTCCACCGTAATGGTGTGCCAACCGCACGCTTGGAATTTATCCTCTATCGGATATATTCCGCTGTTTACTTTGGTTACAAAGTCGTCAAGCTGTATATTGTTGTTGTCTATAAGCGCTATTAACCCTTTGGGTTTAAAGTGTTTGGCGGTCATAGCCGCTTCCCAACTCATACCCTCCTGGAGCTCCCCATCGCTCATTAGGCAATAGACCTTGTAGTCCATTTGGTCTACCTTTGCCTTTAAAGCCATTCCGAGGGCAATGGATAACCCCTGCCCTAAAGAACCGGTGGAAGCTTCCACACCCGGAGTGTGTTTTCTGGAAACGTGTCCCTGCAGTGGACTTCCCAATTTTCTAAGAGTGTAAAGTTTTTCCTTTTCAAAGAAACCTTTTAAGGCCAATACCGCATAGAGAGCCGGAGCGGCGTGTCCCTTCGATAAAACAAACCTATCCCTGTCCGGTTTGTAAGGATTGCTCGGGTCTACGTTAACGTAACCGCCAAAGTAGAGCGTTACCAATATATCGGTTGCCGAAAGTGAGCCACCCGGATGTCCCGATCTAGCCAAATATATAGCCTTAATTGTTTCTATTCTCACTTGACGGGCTATCTCTTTCAATTCTTCCACACTGGCTTTCATTAAACAGTTTAATTATCCCAAGGTAAAATGGTTAAACTGTTACCTTTGATGGAAAAAATAAAAGTTGCATTGCTACTTAGCGGTTTGGAAAACTTTGGAGACTTTCACATAATTGAAAGTTTAAAAGAATTCTTACCCGACGATACCGTTGAACTAAAAATCTTTTCCATAGATATCCAAAATCCCGCTAAAACCGTGGGAGAAGTTGAAGAATACCACCCCCACTTTACTATGGATTTCAACACCAAAGGTATCATTTGGGCTGAAGGTGATAAGGAAAAGGTTCCCTTGCACGCCGTTTTGGGAACGGTCCACCTAACCCTTGTTACCGAAGACCCCCTTTCCTATGCCTCCAACCTGCTAAATCTAAGAAATACGCCCAATACCGTTTTTCTAATAACCGATCTCAGATTTGGGGAATTTTTAGGCTCCTTAGGTTTCCCCAATATCTTTTACTTCACACCTTGTGTGAACTTTAGACTCATCCCCCAAAAGGGAGAGAAGGATATAAACTTGGTCTTTGTAGGTGACGCATTGGAGCCTTCCCTTGTGGTTGAAAATTGGAAACAAACAATGGATGCCCCTATAAGGGATTTCGGTATAGAGGTTGGAGAATTCTGCTTTAGAAATCCCGAAATAACCCCCCTCTATGCTGTTGAATACCTTTTATCCCTAATGAACCCCCAATTTCAAGAAAGCTTTAATAAATTTAGAAAGGAAAACCCTCAGGCCTACTTTATGTGGCTTCTACAGGTTGGGGTTTATACTACCGCCCGTAGAAATTGGTTCATCCTGAGCTTTTTGGAGGGAACGGAACTCACCATTGTGGGAAGAGTAGAGGGAGACTTACCCGAAGGTTTTGCGGTTGCGGATATCTCTTCCATGGAAGAGAGGCTTAACTACATAAATAGGGCAAAATTGGCTTTAACTGCTTTCCCATCCTTTGTTCCCAGCGGAATAGGCTTTACCCCTTTAGAAATTCTCGCATGCGAAACCGCCTTAATGATAAATTACAGACATACTCTACCCAGTTTCTTTAAACCGGGGGAGGAGATTATCATTTACAACCCCTTGGATAGGATGGATATAGAAGAAAAGCTACTCTTTTACTTAGAAAATGAAGAGGAGAGAAACCTAATAGTACAAAAAGGTTTCAATGCTATAAAGGCCAAATACTCCTGCACGGATAGAATTCAATTTTTCAAAGAACTAATTAGAGATATCTTCCGTCAAGTAACCCAACAAAAACAGGGAGGTAATGAAAGTTCTTCCGAAGGAGGGGAAATCTCCAATTGACAATTTGTCCTATTTTCCTATCTTATTTCCACCTTATGGATGGAAAAGAGTTACCCCTTCAGAAGAGATTGGAAGTATTTTTCGAAAACCTATTGTGGAAAACCCGTTGGTTGGTTCTAATAGCGGTTATAGCTTCCCTGGTATCCTCTTTGATAATCTTTTTGGTAGGTATCTATGAGGTGTTTCACCTGGTAACCTCCTTTGTGATAAATGCTTCTTATGAAAAGTTTTACGCTAAGCTTCTATCGGTTGTAATAGCATCGGTAGATCTATTTTTGATAGCAACCTTTTTATTGGTCTTTGCTTTGGGACTTTACGAGCTTTTTGTTTCTAAAATAGACCCTGCGGAAAAAGACCCGTTGGGGGAAAGGGTTTTGGTGATTAAGAGCTTGGAGGATTTAAAAGAAAAACTCGGACGCCTCGTTATAATGGTTCTAATCGTTTCCTTCTTTAAACAGGTTTTACATTTAGAGTTTAAAAATCCTCTGGAAACCCTCTATATAGCTTTGGGAGTTCTGCTTATAGCCCTTGCCCTATACTTTACCCATAAAAAGGAATAAACTCAAAACGCCCCGATTTTTTATAACTTTTCTGTAATATAGATCTCTATAAAGTTTGATGGCTGTTCAATCACCTTTTTTCTTAGCTAGACAACCTATAGTGGAGGAAGATGGTAAGACGATCGTAATGTATGAGGTCTTTTTAAGAAGTAAAAAAAGTCCCGATAAGTTTCCCCGTGAAATACCTCCTTATAAAGCGGCTTTTATAGTAATAGACCTTTTGGCTTCAATAGGTTACAACAAGGTAGCGGGTAACAAAAAGATAATGGTTAACCTTTCTATTCAAAATGTTGTAAATAAGTCCTATTTGGAAACTTTGGTTCCGGAAAAAACGGTTTTAAATTTGCAAAAACCTTATACAGAAATAACAAAAAAACAATGGGAGTATATAAATAGTGCTTTACAAAACTTAAAAAAGGAGGGTTTTGAATTTGCCTTTGACGTAGATCTTATCTTTGATAAAGATATTAGACTTTTGGCTATTAAATATGCGGATTATATAGTTGCACAAATTAAGGATTTAGATAAAACTAAAGACCCGTTTTTAATAAAAAAGCAATGTATAGCAACTAGAATAGAAGACCAAAAAATGTTTCTTTTGGCTAAAAGGAATCACTGCGATCTATTTGAGGGATATTTCTTTGGAAAGCCCGAACCCATTTATGCGGAGATAAGTATCGCCGCCCTTACTACCACTATTATTAAAACCTTATCCGCGATAGAGAGGCATGCGGATTTAAAAGAAATAGAGGAACTTATAAAGAGCGACCCCGGATTGGTTACCAAACTGCTGAAGTTTGTTAATTCCTCATACTTTTACCTACCTTTGGAGATAAAGTCTATAAGACAAGCTTTAGCGTACTTGGGTATTAACAACCTTAAAAAGTATCTGCTCGTTTTAATGGTTTTGGAGTTGGCGGAAGCCTTAAGGGTTCCGATAGAAACATATAAAAAAATGCTTTTGGCTGCCGTTTTATCGGAAAAACTGGCGGATGTTATTAAAGTAAATAGAGATGTGGCCTTTTTGGGAGGGTTATTTTTCTCCTCCGATATAGTCTTTAATATAGAACCGGTAAAAATTGCCGTAGACCTCAAATTACACCATGAAATTTTGGAAGGTTACTTGGAAGATAATCCCAATCTTCACTGTCTTTTTTATCTCTCTAAAGTTTTGGCTTTTGACTTGGAAAAAGATGAAAAATTTAAAAAATGTTTAAATAACTTAGGTCTCGATGAGGAATCCTTAAATCCCTATCTGAAGGAAGCGGAGGAAATTGTGGAAAAACTCCTTATTTAAGTTTTTCCATTTTTTCAATCAACGCCAAGATTATATAAAAGATAGCGTTTATGGGAACCCAAAATAATGTAAATAGGTGATATACGAGATTAACCCATACGGAGGATATTAAAACCAATTTCATACCGAGAAATTGAGAACAACTATTCTTTAGCCCCCTGTAGGTTAGATAAACAGCCGCAAAATAGAACCAAACTACAAAAATGAGGTTTAAAATTCCACCGTTAATAAAGGCCGTTAGAGGTAAAAAGCTTTCGTACTCATTTATAAATTGAAGATTTGGAGGCAGGTTTTTATACTGCTTTTGGGGACCGTAACCCCATCCTATTAAAAGCTTTGCGTAATCACCCTCTTCCCAAGCTTTTCGAATAAGCTCAAAAGCCCCTTTGGCTATTAAAATTCGGTTGGAGGAGAAGCTATTAATATCTTCTCGTGATAGATGTTCTATCCAAATTTTGACCTTCGGCGAATTGTATATCGAAATGGTAAAACCTAAAATGGCTAAACCCAAAACAATTAAAACTTTCCTGGAAAAACCAAAAAGTTTGTAAATACCTATAAGAAAAATCAGAATCCCTAATATGAAACCCAAAATAACCGATCTTTTAATGGGTAAAAAGGCTACAAACAAAAAAAGAATTCCCAATAAGAGGAATATGTATCTAAAATTCCAATCTTTTTTGAAGAAAAAAAGGTACAGGCTAGAAAAAAAAGGAAGGGCTAGGATATTTCCAATTACAAAGTCCCCCCCCCAAAAGGCTTTAAAATCTCCGGTAGAAAAATAGGTGTATAAAACCTTTACCGAAACCAATAAACCGAGTAACGGTGAAAGTGTCAAGATATATTCCACCAACTTTTTGGCTCTTTTTTTGTCCAAACCGAAGGCGGTGAAGTAGGAGAGAGAAAAAAAGTCCTGCTCGAGAAGTCTAATCCACTGCTGTTTAACCTTTAAAAAGAGGATGCTGGAGAGGGTTATCACCGATAGGTGTCCCAATAGGGGAATTGAAAATATACCGTTGTAGGTTTTCTCTTTTAAAACAGAGAAAACTCCTATAGGTATTGCTAGAACCAAAAATAATTCAAAAAGGGTTATGGAAAAAAAAGAGGATATAAAAGCTAAAAGCAAGGTATAAAGCAGAAAACTCCTTAATTTTTCCACCCTATTTATTTTACCTCGGAAGGTTTAATGTCAAGGGTTACCGTTGCATTAACTTCGGGGTGAAGTTTTACAGTTATGTTGTACCTTCCAAGGTTTTTAATGGGTGCCCTCAGCATTATTTTTCTCTTATCAACTTCGACCCCCGCGGTTTCTTTAATTTTTTCCGCTATTTCGCCAACGGTTATAGCCCCGTACAGTTTTCCGGTAACGCCAACGGGACGGGAAATTTCCAATACCAAACCGTTAATTTTTTCCGCAATTTCTTGGGCTTTGGCCTTTTCCCTTTCCAGTTTTCTTTTTTTCTGTTTTAAGATTTCTTGAACGTGTTTTATATTTCCCTCGGTAGCGGGCAAGGCTAAACCGCGGGGAATTAAGTAGTTATTTGCAAAACCGTCTTTTACATTAATTATATCTCCAAAAGTCCCGTATCCGGGAACGTCCTTTATGAGGATTACTCTCATCTCTATACCCCCGCTAAACGGTTAGTAAATTACGTAGGGTAGCAATGCCAATTGTCTTGCCTTTTTTATCGCTACCGCCAATCTCCTTTGGTGTTTGGCGCAAACCCCCGATTGGCGGGAAGGTAATATCTTGCCCCTGGGGGAGATGTATTTCTTCAAAGTTTCAATATCTTTGTAATTAGGGTCTTTTTTAGTTTGGCAAAATTCGCAAACTTTCTTTTTACCTTTTTTAAGCATCTTTAAACCTCCTTAAGTTTTTTATCTAAAGGAGAATATCGAAGTCGTCAAAATCGTCCTCTTTTTTGTTTTTATTGTCGTTAGAATTGTTCTCTTTCCTGTTTTTATTCTCTTTTCTTCCTTCTTCCTCGCCAAAAATAAGGCTTTCCAGCTCTTCAAAATCCTCATCTTTTGTCTTTTCTCCGGTGGTTGTTCCAACCTCTAATTCGGGAGTTTCAAAAGGTTCGGCAAATTCTTCAGGATTTTCTACCGGAATTATCGGTTTTTCCTGAACCTGCCCTTTTTGGGATTTGGCAATAATCTTCAAGGTTAGGGCTACAATTCTAACCTTGCTCCGGGATTTTCCCGTTTCTTTATCCTCCCATCGATCTTGGTGAAGCCTTCCCTCTACCAAAATGAGGTCTCCCTTTTCTATTTGGGGGATAACCTTTTCCGCCAATTTTCCGTAAACCTTAACTTCAAAAAAGTGGGTTTCTTCCTTCCACTCCTGCTCCCCGACTTTATATCTGCGGTTATAGGCTATCACCAAATTGGATACCTGGCTACCCGAAGGTAACATTAGGGTTTGAGGTTCTTTTGCTACTCTACCGAGTAAAATAACTTTATTGTAATTCATAATCGCTTAAATTATTCCCCTTACTCTCCCTTTTTCTGACTCTTTACTTCGCTCTTTTTTATCTTGCTGGTTAGCCATCTTATTATGTTTTCGTTAACCCTGTAGAAGAATTCCAACTCATTGGGAAGATTTAAGTTTTCATAGGGAGGTTCTCCTTTGTTTTCCCCTTTAAACTGAATTAAGTAATACCTTCCGTGGTTAAACTTCCCTATGGGATAGGCGAATTCTTTTAGTCCCCAATCCTCTTCGTAAAGGATTTCTCCACCTTTACGGGTGATTTCATTTTTTACCGCTTCAACGACCTTTTTATACTCCTCTTCGGTGAGGGTAGGTTTTACAACAAAAACGGTTTCATAAAACCTCTCACGGATATAGTGCCTTCTACCCATTTTTTTTACCCTCCGGACGTTTTTTAACGGCTTTCCCCCTTAGGAGGGGAAAGCAGGGCTTTCTACCCCTAAGGTTTTACAAATTTTATGGGAAACTAAATTAGTTTCAACCGCGGCTAAAATAGCATAGGATTATAGAAACCAAATAATTGAAAAAGGAAAGAGGTCTAAGAATTTAATATCCATTTAAGGGTTGCAAAGGAGGAAAAAAGGGAGGCCAATATTAGGTTTATAACTCCCAAGGTTACCATACTCCAAATAAACCTCTCCGCGGTTTTGTAGATATTTTTTTCCTTTAGGTGGAAAAATAGTGCAAGACCGAAGGAGGTAAAAACCAACGTATAAAAACCCCATCCGAAGGCTAAGGATAGGTAACCGTAAAAGACCAAAAAGAGGTCCACTTTTCTTTAAACCTCCGTTGTTTCAAAGTTTTTTACCTCTTTTACGGTGTTGTTTTCCCCTATGTAAACAATACAGGGTTTAAACTTCAAAAGTACCTCTTCGTCTACAACCGCATATGATACAATTATGATCTTGTCTCCTTTTGCCCCCTTACGTGCCGCCGCACCGTTTAGACGACAAATTCTACTCCCAGCAGGAGCGGGGATTATGTAGGTTGAAAACCTCTCTCCGTTATTTATGTTATAAACCTCAACCTTTTCATAAGGTATAAGATTGGCTAGCTTCATAAGCTCTTCATCCAAAGAGAGACTCCCTTCATAGTAAAGTTCCGCTCCGGTTACGGTGATTTGATGTATTTTAGATTTCAGCATAAACCGTTTCATTTTCAAAATGAAAATATTATAAGTGGGTCTGGAATCTGTCTTTGATAGAGAATATAAGCTTATGCGATATTTATTATATTCTTAATACATATCGCGATGTTAGAAAGCGCTTCAAAAGTAAAGAAAAATGGTAATTTGTTATAACCTTTTGGGAGGCTTTTGGAATGAAAAGGGTATTGTTAATCGGTTTACTTTTTTCCGCAAGTCTAACCGCAAGGGAGCTGACCCTTAAGGAGGCGGTAGATATAGCCTTAAAGAAAAATTTGGAACTGAAGGCGGAAAAATATAAGGTGAGCCAAAAGAGATACCAATACGAAGCCTTTAAGGGCTACCTTTTTCCCCAGATGTCCCTCTCCTACTTTTTTATGAGAACCAATCAACCTCCTTACTCAATCATGTTTAGAATGAATACCCACTCTTTACAATTTCCCCGTCCTTCCTCTTTAACCGTTGGAGGATTGGCAAAAGCCTTTCTTGATATGGAAAGTTATTTCAACAACCCCGGTAGCAACCAAATTTATGACCTAGCCTTAAGGGTGGAAATTCCCCTTTGGATGGGGGGTAAAGTTCGTAACGCTTTAAAAGGTAAGTTTTTTGAATGGAAAGCCCAAGAGTTGATAAGCCAACGTAAGGAGGAAGAAGTAGCCTACAGTGTGGCGGATACCTTTTTTAAAATTCTCTATGCCAAACAGGCGCTAAGGGCAACCGAAACCGCCCTGAAAGATATAAAACATCACCTTAAGCTTGTGGATAGAATGCACAAAGCGGGTTTGGCTCTTTACTCCGACCTTTTGAGGGTAAAGGTTTATTACGAATCGGTAAAAGCTAAAAATGAGGAGGCTAAAAACAACTTCTTTATAGCCAAAAAGGCTCTAGCCCTTATGCTAAACCAAAATTGGAACCCCGAAAATCTAACTTTAAAGGGAGAACTTCAGTGTCCTTCGCCCCAAAAGGTTGAAAAAGATTTTAAAAAACTCCTTAAGTGGTTTGTAGATTCCCGAAAGGACCTTGTAGCTCTTAAGGAGGGTATTACCGCCATAAATTTTTACAAAAAAGCAACGTGGGGTAACTATTTACCCGACTTTGTAGCTTTTGGAGAATACCATCTATACGACAACAATAGGTTTGGAAATTTTGTAGCCAATTCCTACATGGTTGGGGTAGGTTTCCAATGGAAACTCTTTGACGGTCTAAACGCCTTTAACAAGGTAAGGATGCTAAAGGAAAAAGAGAGGGAACTTGAAACAACTTTGGAATACGCCCAAAAAGGTATAAAGTTTGAACTAACCAGAGCCGTTAAGGAATACCAAACCGCCTATGCCAAATATAGGGAAGCTTTGGCAAAAATAGAGCAGGCGGAGGAATCTCTTAAAATAGTGACCGCCCGATATAAGCAAGGTTTGGCGAGAATTGTAGACCTTCTGGATGTTCAAGCCCAATTGGATAAGGCCCGTTTTGAAAGGGCTAAAGCCCTCTACGGGTGTATTAAGGCCTACCTAAAGCTCTACAACACCGCGGGAAAAATTTGGGAGGTACTTAAGTAATGAAAGCCGTAATTAAATGGGGAGGCTTTACCGGGGTTATGGCTTTTACCGTCGCTTGGCTAGGGGGGTTTTTCCATTCTAAGGTTGCCCCTGCGGAGGTTCATGAAACACCCCAAAAGGTTTCCGGATTAAAAATTCAAACGGTAAAAGCGGAAGAAAAGGTGGTTACTTCTAAATTTGCGGGAACCGTTGTTGCTCAAGATAGTGCAAGGATTTCCACCCGCTTAGCAGGTTTTGTTGAAAAGGTTTTGGTGGATGTGGGCGATAGGGTAAAAAAGGGACAACTCCTTATGGTTATAGACCCCAAGGATTTAATGGCCCAAAAAGAAAGTTTAAAACATCAAATTGAGGCGACTAAAGCCCAAGCTTGGTTTGCTAAAAGAACCTACGAAAGGCTTTTGGCTCTAAGGGATATAGGCGGTGTTACCGAACAACAATTGGACATGGCAAAAGCCCAATGTGAAGCTTTGGAGAATGCGGTAAAGTCTCTAACCTCCGCACTAAAGACAATTGAAAATAACCTTAGGTATGCAGAAATAAAAGCTCCCTTTGAGGGAGTTGTATCCTTGCGTCCCGTAAACGAGGGGGATTTTGTGGGGCCGGGTAGCCTCTTAATGGTAATAGATAAACCTCCCTACGAGGTGGTGGTTTACCTACCCGAACGCCTTTTTGGAAAGATAAAGGTAGGTCAACCCCTAAAGGTGGAGGTAAACGAAACGACCGTCGTTGGAAAGGTAAAAACCGTTTCACCTTCGATAGACCCCATGAGCCGCACTTTTATGGTAAAGGTTAGCATTCCCGAAAACTGCAAACTTGGTTCGGGAAAATCGGCTTACGTTGAAGTACCCGACGTAAAGAGTGAAAAAACTATTCTCATTCCCCAAAAAGCGGTGTTTAAATGGGGAGACTTTACCGCAGTTTACGTTGTTGATGAACAGGGAATTCTCCACCTTAGATTTGTAAGATTGGGTCTCCCTTACGGGAATAAAGTTGAAGTTCTTTCCGGCTTGAGGGACGGCGAAAAAATCGTTATTGAGGGTATGAAGAAAGCCTGTGACGGGTGTGCCGTTTCAAACATTAACGGAGGTTAAACAAATGGCGGTTGTTGGAAAGGGGCTGGCGGGTAAACTGGCTTCCGCTTTTATAAATAACAAACTTACGGGTATTTTGGTTATCGTTTCCTTTTTCCTCGGATTTGTTGCGATAATGACTACCCCAAAACAGGAGGACCCGGATATTGTCGTTCCGATGATAGACGTTATAGTCCGGTATCCGGGTGCCTCCCCTGAGGTGGTGGAAAAGAAAGTAGTCGAACCGATAGAACATCAACTTTGGCAAATAAAGGATATTGAATACCTCTATTCCGCCGCAGGCGACGGATGGGGCATTGTTACGGCCAGGTTTTACGTTGGAACCGACCCCGCTAAAGCCCTCGTAAACCTCAACGCAAAACTGATGGAGGGTATAGATAAAGTTCCCGATGGAGTGAAACTCCCTCCCCTAATTATGTCTAAATCTATAGACGATGTTCCTATACTTACCCTAACCCTTTGGGGCAAAAATTACACATCTTACGATATTTATAGAATTGCAGCAACCCTTGAAGAGGAATTGACAAAGATAAAAGGGGTCTCCAGTGTTTTTGTAGTAGGCGGTCAAAAGAGACAGATAACGGTATATTTAGACCCTCAAAAGTTATCGGCATACCACATTAATCCTTTCCAAGTTATCCAAATACTCAAACAAGCTAACTACGGCGGGAATAGTGGCTTTTTCGTAAAGGACAATAGGGTTATTACCGTTCAAACGGGGAGATTTATAAAGGATAAAAGAGATGTAGAAAACATTGTTGTAGCGGTATATAACGGCAAACCTATTTTCCTTAAAGATATAGCAAAGGTTGTGGATGGTCCCGGTGAAATAACCCATTACGTTCTTTTCGGAACGGGACCCGCCCACGATGAGAAAGGAATAAAAGAAAACATAAAGGGTGAACTTCCAGCGGTAACTATTGCGGTAGCCAAGAAGAAAGGAACCAACGCGGTAGACGTAGCGGAAAAAGTCCTCCAACGTATAGAGGCTATGAAGGGAACTCTGATTCCTTCGGATTTGCACGTAACTGTCACCCGAAACTACGGGGAAACGGCTAAAGAGAAATTTGATGAACTACTAAAACACCTGTTTATAGCAACCTTTTCCGTCGTACTGCTCATAGCGGTAGCCCTCGGATGGAGAGAGGCTATTGTTGTAGGAATCACCGTTCCCGTTATATTGGCTCTAACTCTCTTCTTCAGTAAACTTTACGGATTTACCCTCAACAGGGTTACCCTCTTTGCCCTCATATTCTCTATAGGTGTTTTGGTTGACGCCGCAATAGTCGTTATTGAAAACATCCACCGATGGATGTCTATGGGTAAGGTAACACCGAGGGAAGCCATAATTTTGGCAACCGATGAGGTTGGAAACCCCAATATTTTGGCAACCGCAACAATAGTAGCCGCTCTAATTCCTATGGCTTTTGTCGGCGGGCTTATGGGACCCTATATGAGACCTATACCGATTAACGCATCCACCGCCATAGCCCTCTCTGCCTTAATAGCCTTTACAATAACTCCCTGGGCGGCTTATTTATTACTTAAAAACGTTCAGATTCACGAGGAATACAATATAAGGAAGACCTTTTTCTGGAAACTCTACACCGCTATTGTAGTTCCTCTGATAACTTCCAAGGTTAAAAAGTGGACCTTCTACGGGTTGATTTTGGGGCTTATGGGTTTTTCCATATGGATGTTATTTGCCAAGCTGGTAGTGGTAAAAATGCTCCCCTACGATAACAAATCGGAGATAAACATCGTAATAGACATGCCGGAAGGTACCTCCCTTGAGGAAACGGCAAGGGTAGCCAAAACCATAACGGAACAAGTTATAAGGAAGGAAAACATAGTTACCGACTACCAAATATATGTTGGAACCGCCGCACCATTTGACTTCAATGGGTTGGTTCGGCACTATTACCTAAGACAATACCCTTGGCAGGCTGAAATCCATGTAAACCTTATAAATAAAGAAAAAAGATCCATTTCTTCCCACGAGTTTGCCAAAAGATTAAGGGAGAAAATTCACCCATTGGCTAAAGAGTTGGGGGTTAAAAATCTTCAAGTGGTGGAAAATCCTCCAGGGCCTCCCGTTCTCTCCCCTATAGTGGCGGAGGTTTACGGCAACGATTACCAAACGGCTTTAAATGTCGCTTGGAAAGTAAGAGAAATTTTTGAAAAAGCTCCATCGGTAACCGATACCGCAATCTATGCGGACGTGGATAGGCAAAAGTATAGGATTGTAGTAGACGAACAAAAGGCGAAACTAAGCGGCTTTACCAAAAGACAAATTTGGGCTGTAGTAGCGATGGCTCTTTACGGTTACGAAGTTACCACCTTAAGGACCCCCGATTTTGAAAAGGTAAACCTAATCGTAAAATTCCCCGAAGGTAAAAGGAGCGGTATAGACCGCCTCTTAAATACCAAAATAGTTTCCCCCTTAGGTAAAGAAGTCCCCCTAAGGGAGATTGTTAAAGTTGAAAAAGTTCCCGCGGAGAAAACTATATACAGGAAAAACATGAGAAGGGTTGTTTACGTATGCGGAGATGTGGCGGGTAAATATGAGGCTCCCTTCTATTCAATCCTAGACATTAGGGACAAAATTCTTTCTATACCCAACCCCTACGGAAAAATAGAGGAATACTGGTATAACTTACCCCCTGCTGGTTACAAGGGTATAGCGGTCAAATGGGACGGAGAAATGCACATAACCATAAGAGTCTTCAAAGACTTGGGAATAGCCTTTGCAGGTGCGGTATTTTTAATTTGGGTACTAATACTGGCTTGGTTTAAAGATTACAGAATCCCGGGAATTATTATGGCTCCGATACCTCTAACCCTCGTAGGTATCATTCCCGGTCACTGGCTTATGGATAAAGTAATGGGTAATGTCTTTTTTACCGCCACTTCTATGATAGGTTTTATCGCCCTTGCGGGAATTATTATTAGAAACTCCATCTTGCTGGTGGATTTTGCGGAACAGCGACTTAGGGAAGGAGTGCCTCTGCATGTAGCCGTTGTGGAATCGGGAGTGGTTAGAACCCGACCGGTTCTACTAACAGCCGCGGCGCTAATAGTGGGAGCCTTCGTTATTATCTTTGATCCCATATTCAACGGCTTGGCGGTTTCCCTAATATTTGGAACTATAGGTTCCACCACCCTAACACTGGTGTTGATACCGGTAATGTATTACTATTCCCGACTGAAAACCTTTCAAAGGCAACCGGGTTTTGTAGTTCCAAAACCGGAGGAGGTAAAAAAAGACCTATTGGCGGATTAATATAGTTTCCTTATGAAACTCTTTTTTAGGATTATCCTTTCTGCACTTCTTCTTTTCGTAATTTCTTCCGTTATCTTTGTAGCGGTTTTAAATTGGGCGGGAACTAAGGTGGTAAATGCTTTTTTGAATCTTAGTGTGAATGCTCCCGCCAAAGTGGAGAAGTTTGAAACCAATTGGCTACTTACCGAAATGGTTGTAGAAAATCTCCAGATATACAACCCTGAAGGTTTCCCAAAAGGGAAACTCTTAGAGGTGGAGAAGCTGTGGGTAAATCTTTTCCCACTCTATACGTTTTTTAAACCCTATACGGAGATTGAAATACAAAACGGTCATCTTAACTTTATTAGAAGAGAGGATAACGCCACCAACGTTGCGGTTGCCTTTAAAATACCCTACGAAAAGGCAAAAGTAAAACCCCTAACCTTTGAAGTTGAGAAACTGAATGCGAAACTCTATGTGGAACCGTTGGAAAAAAATATAAATTATACGGCAAAAGGAATTTTCAAAGGCTTGGGTAACAACGCGAAATTTGAAATAAAAGGTTATGGAAACTTTGGTAGTAAAGAAACGGTTACCGACTTTACCGTTTACAACTGGAATATAAGAAACAATCCGGTACTTTCCACCTTGGCGGAAATTTTAAATGAACCGAAACTAAAAGAGTTAACCTTATCAAAGATTGAAGGAAAAATAGAAACCAAAGGAGATTGGATAATTTTCCCCGAAAGGGATACAAAAGCTTTCGTTATTAACGATGTCCTTTTTGCTATAATCCACAAAGGTTCCAAATACAACCTAAAAACCAAAGAGATTAATGCAACAATAACCCTGTATTCACCATTAAAGGTAACCGTAAAGGTGAGTGGAACTTCCGAATCTCCGGAAGTGGAAATTTTGAACCTTAAAAGTCGGGAGATTGAAGAGAAAATAAAAACATTGGGGGAAAAGGTATTTCAAAATCTACTGAATAAGGTTTTGTCTACCCCTTCTACGCAATAGTGAATTTCTTTTTCACGTAACCTTTCCATATCTCCGAAATTTTGGAAATTTCCTCTTCCGCTATTTTCTTTATCGACTCCTCAACACCTTTAACATCCCTTTTGGTTCTTATTTTCACATCGCACGCTTGGGGTTGAGTTATTGGTTTTCCTATTTGAGAAACCAGATAGCAATAAGCCTCTTCAATTTCCTCTATTTCGGTAACAACTTTTTTGGCTATAGTACTTGCCACCGCGGAATAGATTTTTCCAACATGGGAAACGGGGTTTTTACCCGCTGCCGCCTCCAAGGTCATTGGTCTATAAGGAGTTATAAGTCCGTTGGGGCGGTTACCCCTACCTACCTGCCCATCGTCTCCCGCTTCCGCGGAGGTTCCGGTAACTGTGATGTAAACCGAGTTGTTTTCGGGACTATCGGCGGTATTTATAAATATCTCAACCTCTTTATCGGTATATTTGAAGGCATTTTCCAATGCCTTTTGCCGAATAGTTTCCTTTTTTTGTAAATAATCATCGGTATTTTCTACGTATTTATCTACAAAAGCCGCCGCGATGGTTATTCTTATTTTGTCTCCGAGGCGAACTCCCATAACCTTTATGTCTTCTCCCAAATAGGGATGTTCTTTTTTGAACTCTTGGGAGTTTAGAAATCTTTCGGTGTAATAAACAACCTTTTCCAAATCGTCAAATGGTGCGTATCCAACCGCAAAAGAGGTATCGTTTGCCAGAGGAACCTCTCCCTTTTTGGCAAATCTCTCAAAGAGTTCTACTAAATCTTTACTTCCCGGTCTAATTTTGGGAATTATTACAACATGCCTTTCGGGGTCTAAGTTCCTTATATTTTTTTTAAGCCAATCCTTGGCTACATCTATGGCAATTTCATCCACGGGTAGTTTTTTTTCTCCTTTCTCCTTTATGGCTCTTCCTACGAGGTATATTTCTATAGGGGTTATTATTTCTCCTCCTCCAAAGGAGGGGTTTGCCACACCTCCGACCAATAAAGCTTTATCAACGTTGTGGTGTTGAACGAAACCGAATTCTTCAAGGTATAATTTGCAAAGGGCTACCGATAGTTCTTCCGCCAGATTATCACAAATGGTATCGGGATGTCCTAAACCCTTTCTTTCTACAATTTCAACGGGATTTTCGTAAACGGGTCTAAAATCCATTTCGGAAACAACCACGTTAGCCAACTTTTCCACCTCCCGGAAAGATTTTTGGTTTTGGATAAGGTATTTTATGGAGAAAGAGGAAAAGCAGAAGTGAATGAGCTAAAGATGAAACTAAGAAGGTCGGGAGAAGTTATCGTAGACTTAGGTATGGGAAATCCCGATATCCCTACCCTCAAACATATTGTAGATAAACTGCATCCTGTACAACCTCCACAATCGTAGGCCCACTGTAGGGGTGTGGCGGGGTGCTAGATATTGTCTAAATATTACATTAGAATAGCAGAACCAGATATTGGTGAGGAGGAGATAAAGGCTGTTGTGGACGTGCTAAAATCTGGATGGCTTGCTCATGGACCTATAGTTGAAGAGT
>DTXZ01000065.1 GCA_012962155.1 Aquificales bacterium | reverse complement strand
ATTGAAATCCCCCTAAGTTCCACTCCCATGGAACTTTATATCTTCCTGTGGAAAAGGTACCCCCTCATTTGGAAAAAGGAAAGGGATACAATTCTTAAAATAAACCGGTATTTGATAAATACAGGGTTTTAGTTGTCTGATATCATATTTTTTTTGTATAAGGTTTATATGATTCAATATAAATCTTAATAAAGGAGGGTATTAAAAATGGAATGCGTCGGTGGAGTTATTAAAATCTGTTTTCCCGGTGCTGGTGATACATTTTCTAATAGAAATCCATCTCAACCAACTTCTAATTCCGGTAGGTCCAATAATTCAAATTCTACATCCCCTTCAACTAACCATTCGGCTAATCCAACCCAAACAACATCGACAAATACCTTCACTAGTCAACCCGGGGTTGTTTTGAATATTAACTTCCGACCCAGCATAATTTTAAACTTTAGCACTGCTAGCCCTAATCCTACATATTCTTTAACTAGCAATTATCTAACCCAGACTCCTTCGGTAACTACTTATGTTAACTATCCCAACGTTATTGGAATTGGTTTTCCTACCGTAGTTAATACTCCAACTCCGGCACCGGTAAATAGCGGTTACACCGTTAGCGGAACGGAAGAAAATGTGGGAACCACACAACCGGCGGAAAATAGCAATAGAGTTAACAGAAGAATAATAAACCTTTTCTTGAACTCCGCATTGGAAAATGTAGGAGCCATAAAAACGACAAACGACCCCGTTCGGTATGCGCTTAATAGAATTAGAAATGTAAAAAGCGTGGTAGACTCTTTAATAAGCAACTTGCAAGACAAATTCCAACGGATCCATATCTATGAAGAGGTACGCAAAAATGAAAATTTCTATGGATATTCCTCTACAGCGGAGAGTAAAAAATTAAAAATTCACACATGGATAAAACTTCACAATGATACTATTAATTACAGCCTAGATGTTCAATCCAAGCGGGCAAAAATCCACGAATGGTTTTCAATAAACAACAGTAATAATGAAGTGAAATATAGTATGGATATACAAACCAAAAAGTTGAAAATTCACGAATTTTTCCAAAATACGGAAACTAGATATATTTACTCTTTAGACATAAAGAGGGCTTAACTTAGCTTTCGGCAGTTTCCCCTTTTAATAACTTTCCTTATGAAAGGTTTTTTCACTATCTTAGGAACCTCTTCCGCCATACCGGCAAAAGATAGAAATCATCCCGCGATATTTTTTCAATATCAAGGTGAGGCATTCCTTTTTGATTGCGGAGAGGGTACACAAAGGCAGATACAAATAGCGGGTCATTCCTTTTACAAGATAGGCAAAATTTTTATAACCCACCTTCACGGAGACCACGTTTTGGGCCTGCCGGGACTCCTCCAAACATTGGACTTTCACGACAAACCTTTTGTGGAAATTTACGGCCCCCCGGGGATTAAGAGATTAATAGAACTTTCCACCACCCAATGTTTCTACATAAATACTCAAGAGCTAAAGGTGGAGGTAAAGGAAATAAAACCAACCGATGAGATCGTAACCGTTTTAGAAACCGACAATTACAGGATAAAAACGATTGGGCTTGACCACACGGTGGATTGTCTAGGGTATGCTTTTGAAGAAAGAGAGAAATTTAAATATGACAGCAAAAAGGTAAAGGAGCTGCATTTAAAACCCCAACATTTTAAAGAACTAGAAATTTTGGGTTACACAACCGTTGGCGGAAAAGAGATATTTAAATCCCAATTGGGAGAGCTTAAAAAAGGGTTTAAGTTCGTCTATATAACCGATACCTACTATACCGAAAACATTTTTAAGTTAACTCAAAGTGCGGATTATCTCGTTTTGGAATGCACCTATTTTGACGAAGAGGAATACGCTCGGGAAGCTAAACACCTGTCTTTTAACATTTTTAGGGAGAAAATTTACCCGAAACTTTTGGAACTTGGCGTAAAGAAAATAATCCTTACCCACTTCAGTAGGAGATATAAAGATCTTTCCCTTTTTGAGGAAGAAATAAAAAATTTAAAAATGGAAAACGTGGTGATAGCACGGGACTTGTTAAATTTCACCTTTTAGCACCCATGCACAAAGTTGAACAGAAATTCCTAAAAGCGATAAAAGACTTTGATTTAATCTCCAAGGGAGACAAAATTGTAGTAGCTTTTTCGGGAGGGGCGGATAGCACTTTACTCTTATACTTGCTAAAGGAGTTTTATAACTACTTGGGACTGAAAGGACTTTATGCGGTTTATGTAAACCACGGTCTAAGGGACAGCGCCGAAAAAGACGAGGAATTTATCCGCACTTTCACCGCAGACTTGGGTATTCCCTTTGGGATAAAGAGGCTAAACGTTAAAAGTTTTGCCAAAAGGCAAAAATTATCCGTTGAGGAAGCCGGTAGGGTTTTGAGATATAAAGCCCTTGAGGAGGTAAGGCAAAGGCTGGGTTACACCAAAATAGCCACCGCCCACCATTTAAGTGACCTCGCGGAGACCCAATTACTTTTTTACGCAAGGGGAAACATTGCGGGAATTAAAGGTTTCCAACCTAAAGAGGGGGTTGTAATAAGACCCCTCTTTTACCTAACGAAGGAGGAGATTTACCGATACCTGGAGGAGAAGGGAATTACCCATGTGGAAGATGAAACCAATGCAGACCTTACTATTGCCAGAAATAGAATTCGTCACAAAGTTATTCCACAATTGAAACTAATAAATCCCTCCCTTGAGGATAGTGCCCTAAAACTTTGGATTATCCATTCGGAGGAAAACAGGTTTTGGAGGATACATTCGGAGGAACTGAAGAAGAAAATTCTAACCCGCGATGGCGATATTCTCCTGAAACCTTTCTCGGAGCTTACCACCGCGGAACAGAGAAGGTTTTTGAAACACCTACACCCCCAATGGGGTTTCGAAACGGTAGAAACCGTTATAAGGTTTGTAAAAAGTTCCAAAACCTTTTGGGTAAGCAAAAACCTAACACTCCTAAAGGAAGGGAAAATTTTAAAGATAATTCACGCAAGGTTGGAGTTTAAACCCTATATTTATAAACTCCCCATTGAAGGTGAGGTTTTCGTAAAGGAGGCCAACCTGCTTTTGAAGGCCCGGGTTAAAAAACTCTCTTCCGAAGGGCAGCTTTTTACCAAACCTTCCAACATGGAGTTTTTTCAGTTTGAAAGCCTTCCCCAGTATTTTTTCGTAAGAAACCGTAGGGAAGGTGATAGGTTCGTTCCCTTTGGACGTAAAGGAGAGGTAAAACTAAAGGAGTTTCTCATAAAAGAAAAAATTCCAAAACATTTGAGGGATACAATTCCCCTTCTTACACTTGCCAACAAAATTTTATGGATTGTCGGCGTAAGACGAGGTAATTTTTTTGCGGTAAAGGATTTAAATAAAGAAGTAGTGGAGGTGATGTATGAACAACCTTATTAAGGGTATCTTTATTTGGTTGGCAATATTCGGTTTTTTAGTAATCGTTTTCTCCTTCGCGGAAAAACCGATTCAGCGGGAGCTCCAAACGGGTGTGGAAACCCCCTTTAGCACCTTTGTTGAGCTGGTAAAGGAGGGAAAGATAAAGGAAGTAACCATAAAGGGTGATGAACTGATAGCGGTTACCAAGGACGGTCAGATAGTTAAAACGGTAGCTCCCAAAGGTTACAACGAAATTTACGACGAGTTACTACAAAAGGATGTAAAGGTAAGGGTTGAACCCCAATCGGACAATATGTGGCTTAGAACCCTTTTGGGCTGGCTTCCGATACTTCTCTTTATCGGATTATGGTTTTTGATGCTCCGCGGACTGGGGACCGGGGGAGGCGGAGCCAGCAGGGCCTTTTCCTTTGGAAAAAGCCGGGCGAAAATCTATATAAACGAAAAACCGCAGGTTACCTTTAAGGATGTTGCCGGTATTGACGAGGTTAAAGAAGAGGTTAAGGAGATTATAGATTTCTTAAAAAATCCCGAAAAGTATAAAAAGCTCGGTGGAAGACCTCCCAAGGGAATACTCCTTTACGGTGAACCGGGAGTAGGTAAAACCCTTTTGGCAAAAGCCATTGCGGGGGAAGCTAACGTTCCCTTTATCTCCGTCAGCGGTTCAGATTTTGTAGAAATGTTTGTCGGTGTAGGCGCAGCAAGGGTTAGAGATCTATTCGAAACCGCCAAAAAGCACGCACCTTGCATAATCTTTATAGACGAGCTGGATGCTTTAGGTAGGGCAAGGGGGGCTGGTATTCCCGGCGGGGGAAACGAGGAAAGGGAGCAGACCTTAAACCAACTTTTGGTTGAGATGGATGGATTTGATAGCTCCAGCGGTATAGTGGTAATAGGCGCCACCAACCGTCCCGATATACTTGACAAGGCCCTTTTGAGACCGGGTAGGTTTGACAGGCAAATATTCGTTCCCAAACCAGACATAAAGGGTCGCTACGAGATACTTAAAGTCCATGCCAAGAATAAGAAACTTGCCCCCGATGTAGACCTTTGGGTGGTTGCCAAAGCTACCCCCGGTTTTACCGGTGCCGATTTGGAAAACCTACTGAACGAAGCGGCACTCCTGGCGGCAAGAAAAAACAAAGATGCCATAACCATGGAGGAAATTGAGGAAGCCATAGACCGCGTAATGATAGGGTTGGAAAGGAAAGGTATCGTTATAACCGAAAAGGAAAAGAAGAAAATAGCCCTCCACGAATTGGGGCACGCGATGATGACGCTAATGAGCGAAAATGCGGAACCTCTTCACAAGGTAACCATAATTCCCCGCGGAATGGCTCTCGGTGTAACCCAACAACTACCTATTTCCGATAAACATCTATACGACAGGAAAGAGCTTTTAGACCGCATTTTGGTAATGCTCGGCGGAAGGGCGGCGGAAGAGGTCTTTTATGGTAAAGATGGCATAACCACCGGTGCGGAAAATGATCTTCAAAGGGCTACCGATTTGGCCTACCGTATGGTTTCCCTGTGGGGAATGAGTGAAAAGATAGGTCCCGTTTCGGTAGGAAGAATTTCCAATCCCTTCTTGGGAGGGGGTGTGGAAAAGATAGAAATCTCTCCCGAACTGGCGAGAGAAATAGACAACGAAGTGCAAAAAATCTTAACCGAGCTTTACGAAAAGGCGAAGAGAATTCTGGAGGAAAATAAAGAGGCGGTTCTAAAAGTTGCGGAAAAGCTCGTTGAGAAGGAAACCTTAACCTGCAAGGAAGTGGTTCAAATCTTGGAGAGCTACGGTGTTGAAATAAAAAACAGGTGTAGGGAAGAGGATGAACTTAAAAAGGAAATAGAGGAAAAGGAAAAACGGCAAAGGGAGGAAGAGAAAAGGGAAGAAACACCAAAAGACGGGGAAGAAGAAAATTCCGTTAATAAGCTCCTCTCTAAGTTGAAAATAAGAGGCAACAGAGGTGAGAATTAACGCTTTTCTGCCCTTTCTTCTTCTTCCGTTACTTATCTTTGCCAAAAGTGTAGTTTACAAAGTCTATTTCGGCATATTTTCCGCGGGGAGGATAGAGATAAACTTCTCACCCGATAGGGTTGAGGTTACGGGAGCAAGCGGAGGGGTGATAGGCTGGTTTTACCGCTACAAACTCCTGATGGTTTACGATTTTAAAAATCCCAATAACACCTTTATGACCGAAGAGGAAAATGGTAAAAAGAAAACTTATAACTTTAAAAGAATATTGGAAAAGAAATCTTGGTTACCTTTGGTAGTTAAATTACTTTCCGAAACTCCCAATCCCGATACCTTAAAGACCATTAAGGTAGGAGAATATACCGTTACTTTGGAAAAGTATGAAAACGATAATTTCTTTTTCCGCATTAGCGGGAGTAAAAACACGAAAAAAATAAAACTTTTCCGTTGGAAAAAAGGGGATTTTCCCAAGAGGATAGAGATAGAAACAAAAGCGGGAACACTGGTATTAATCAAAACTTAAATCTAAAAAGTATATAAATTTCTTGAATTATCGGTTCGTTTATAGGTTCAAACTTTAAGTTCCTCACAAAGTTTAACACCGCACGGTCAACTTTGGGATTTCCGCTCCTTTTTAGTAGAACCGCATTTATAACCCTTCCGTCGGGTAGAACCGTAACCTTTACCTCAAGGGGGGAGGGAGGGTAATTCACTTTGAGAGGTTTTAGAGGTGGCGTGTAAACAACAGCACGGTTTAGAGAGAGTTTTACTTTACCCCCTTTGGTCATGCTGGCTTTGGCTTTAGTAACGATTTTCCTAAAGAGGGTTTGATATTCCCTCTCCAACATTGGAAGGAGATCCTCTAGCAAAGAGGGCTTTGGCGGGGTTGGGGTTCGGGAGCTAACCTTTGTTGGGTTTTCTTTCCTATTCCTTTCCTCCCTTATTTTTATAACCTTTACCGTAACCTTTAGGGGTGGAAGAAATTTTTCAACGTCGCTAAATGCGTTTCTAAGGGCGCTACCAACCCAATAGGAGTATAGGGAAAATAGGAATAAATTTATCACCAAGGAGACCGTTAGATACTTGACCATTGTAGTTTAATCTTATCGGAGAGAAATGGGGCGTTGGTTGCTGCTTCCGTTTTTTGCTTTCTCCCTTTGGTTTTTAATAAAAAAGTTTCCCCCGCAGGGGGGAATAAGCCTTCAAATTGCGAATACCAAAATAGGTTTATATCAAATAAAGCTTAAAGACGGAACCCTAAAGGTCGGCTCTTTGGTTGTAAATGTGAACCCCAAAGAGCCCGCGGTAAACTTGGAACAACCTCTTGATTTAAAACCGGTAAAAGATTCCATTTCAATTTTGGAGAAACTACTTTATCTCTTTCCTTTTCGCGTTGAAATAAAGGATACCTACATATCGATTGGAAAGGTAAGCGTAAATATCTACGACCTTTCAATTGAAGAAGGTGGGATAAAACTTAGGCTGGGAGAGATTTTTACAGGCTCTCCCCACGCGTATATTTTGGAAAATGTAACCTTAAGTGCAAAGGGAAACGGTTTAACCCTAAAGGGAAAAATTTACCAACCCCATTTAGAGTTTAAAGCCCTTTTAAACACTTCCGTTTGGAGGGGAGAGCTTTACCTAGCCACCCGCAGCGGTTACCGGCTTAAAGGTAACTTTTCCCTGCTAAGGGAGAAAGCTACCCTTGAGGCCACCCTTAAAGGTAACCGCCTTTGGGCCCAAACCTTTTTAGCATTTTACTATCCCACCCTAAGGGGAACCTTTGAGGGGCTAGCCTTTGATGTAAAAACCTCGGGGGAGTTTTCCTTAAATATAGAGGATTTAATCGGTAAACTAAAGGGTAAGCTAAACCTCTGCGGGGAAAAATTTTTGTATTCCGCCGACCTTTTTCCCGAAGGGCTTTTCGTCTCTTTAGAAAATCTGCAAAACCTAGCCTATTTACACTTCGGCTTGAAGGGTAAAAGGTTTTTCTCCTTTGGAAGCGTAGGAGATGGAATCCTTTCGCTTCTTTACAAGAACGGTACCTTAAAGTTAAAAGTTGGAAATCTCTCTTTAAACGACCTTTGCGGAGTAAGACTAAAGGGTTTGACCGCCCAAGGTCTCCTTTCCGAAAACAAATTTCACCTAAAGGGGGGGTTTAAAGGCTTTTCCTTTCGGGCTTTCACCATTGGGAAGGAGAAGCTGCTTCTAAGGGGCCAAGATGGAAACATTCTTCTAAGGTTGGGAGGAAGCGTTAAAGGTTTGATTCTCAAAAGGAAAAGATTTTTATGGGGTTACCTTTCGGGTGAAGCGGATATTGGCGGTAAACCCTTTAAGTTTAACCTCCCCTCTTTGGATGCCTATTTGGATGAAGATAAAAAACTCTTCCTCTGGACCCGTTTTCTCTCCTATAACAATTTCTATATAGAGGAGGTTAAAGCCTCCCTTTCTTACCGCAAAGGGTCTTTTAAAGCCAAACTGGAAGGGGGTGTAAACGGCAAAGTTTCCTATAAAAGCGGGAAATATATTGTCAACTTAAAGGGATGGGTTTTTAAAGACTTGAAACCTTTCAAGGTTGGTATATTTGCCGGGGGCTCTACCCGGCAGGGTAAAGGCAAGCTTACTTTCGACTCCTTTAAGGTTTCCTTTTCCTATCTGCAAAAGGGCGATGGTCTCTCTTTGGACTTTAAGGCTTTCTGGAAGTTTTTGGGTGTATTCGGAAAACTCCACATGAGTAGCAAAACTTTTAACCTAAACGTTTCGGGAAATTTGACACAAAACCCTTTGGGAATAACCGGTATATTTTCGGCCTCAGCCGGTGGAAAAAGAGACCTATCCAATTTTTGGCTTAGATTTTTCCCCTTCTGTTTGAACTTTTTGGGGGACAAACTCGCCTGTTTTAGTGAAATATCCCTATCCAAAAAACGCACCCTAAGGGCGGTTGTAAAAACCTATGAAGGTTTTCCGTTACATTTGACATCCGAGGTCGAATTGGAAAAGGAAAACCTTAGGATATATACCCGTTTAAAACTTTCAACCGCCGTCGTTAATAGGTTATTATCTGAAATTAATACTTATATAGTAGAACCTTCATCCTTAGAAACCGTTTTTGCCTATCGGGGGACGGTTAAAGATTTCCTCAAAAAGGCAAACTGGAATTATTCTACAACCTTAAAGGTTCTTTCATCGTACGCCTATAAACCCCTTCGGCTCTATCTTACCCTCGCTTTGGAAAAGGGGGGTTTAAACGGCTTTTTGGGAATTAGTGACTACTATCTTCAGTCGGTTTACGGCAATCTTTCGCTAAATGCCAACCTCCTTTCGGGTAAAGTAATGGTAAATACCGATTTGGAGGATTTCCCACTACGTATTTACTTACCCGAGTTTTTGACCGGATACTTAAAAATCTCTTTTAGGGGTAAGGTGGAAAAAAGCGACCTTTGGAAGATTAAAACTCTCCTTTCCATCGGAGGTTTTGTAAAGGTTCTCTCCTACAAAAACCCCGCGGGGGAAGGAGACCAAGGTTCGCCTCCCCAAAAGGTGGATTTTGATATCGAACTTACTACCGGTGAGCCGCTCTATGTGGAAACCCCCAACGGAAAAGTTGTTCTTTCCCTAAAAGGGAGATTTACCAATCTGGAAAGAAACCTTTTGGTACGGATAAATTACGGAAAATTGCTTATGTTGGGAAAAACTTTTTATATAGGGGGTGGAAAGGTTACTTTAAAGAATAATAAGGTAAGTCTAAACCTTCCCCTCACTTCTTATTTACCCGACAAGACCGTTTATTTAAGAATTTACGGAAGCCTCCCTTGGGAAAATCTATCCTTTGATATATATTCGGTACCACCCACACCTAAAAATCGGCTTCTGGCGGAACTCCTTTCGGGAGGAGGAGGGAAAAGCTTGGTCGAATCTCCCCTAACAAAAGTTTTGCTCCAAAGTGGCGCCCAAGCGGTTGCGGGAGCACTGGAAAAATTTTCCTCTTCCCTGATTAAGGGGATAACGGTGAGATTTAGTCCCTCTTTTGACCCCCAAATCGGATTTGCGATGGGTATAGATATCGAAAAGGATTTGGGGGACTTTGCCAAGATTGGCTACCACTGGTTTCCTTCTTCCAATCCAAAAAACACCTACCTTTGGGGGGCGGTAAAGCTCTTCGGAAGTAGCTTTTTGAGGTTAGAGGAATATTCGGACGGTTCCTATTCCCTCGCCCTCAGATTTGCCAAGGAATTTGGCTTTCCCTTTTAAAGGTTGGCTTTAATATTAAAAAATTTTGCAATGCGTTTTAGGAAGTATTCGCGAAAGCACGCTTTCAATATCCTATATCAATGGGATATAACGGGGGAAGACCTTGACAGGTTAAACGAGGAATATTGGGAAAACTTGGAAAATTCCTACCGTTTGGCTTCTTCCGTTGCGGAAAATCTTAAAAACCTTATAGAGAAGCAAAAAGATTTCGACATAGAAGTCTTTTCCAAAAAGTTTGAAACTTTGGCGGATGAAGAAATTTTGGCGGACAAACTACGGGGGAAGCTCTTTGCGGTTTATCTGCTCCTTAGGGCGGTGGAGGATTTTCACAATTTTGCCCTCACCTATACCGGTTGGATTAGCGAAAAGGCTAAACCCAAGTTGGAAAAGGCTTTCTCCATCCTCTCGGAGATAGAAAACTCTTTGGAAAAACTTCAAAAGATAGAAATAGACTCCAAGGAAGATTTGGAGAAGCTTTTAAAATTCGTAAGAGACTTAAGGGAAAACCCTCCTAAGGACTTTGACACCTTAAAGGAAGCGGAGAGGGAATTCCGTCAAAGGGTATTACAAGTAGTGAAAACCTTCTTGGAAGAGATTAAAGAATTTTCCAGTAAAAGGGTTGAAGAGGATTTGGGGGAAATTAGGGAGTATGCCCAAAAACTTCTAAAGGTCTATAAGGATCACAAAATAGAGGTGGACAGTACTATAGAGGAATTTTTAGAAGATTGGACTCTGGACAGTTTGGGGAGCATCGAAAGAAATCTTCTTAGACTCGGTACCACGGAGTTTGTTCATGTGGGAGTTCAGGATCCCGGAAGGGCTTTTAACGATTACATAGACTTTGCCAAAGCCTTTGTGGGAAAGAAGGCGGCAAAATTTGTAAACGGAGTTTTATCGGCAATATACAACAAAAGGGTGGCAGGCTCCAAAAGAAAGGATTAAAAGACGGCCTCCAAAAGTTGGCCTATATGCAAGAACCCCTCCACGTCGGGGTCTTTTAGCTCCCGAGCTACACTCTTGGGAACTAAAATTCTTTTGAACCCAAACCTTTTGGCCTCATCTACCCTCGCTTTGGCAAAGTAAACGTTTCTAATCTCCCCGGTGAGCCCCAGTTCGCCAAAGACCGCGACCTCGGGAGGGATCGGTTTATTTTTTGCCGAAGAGGTTATAGCCAATGCGACGGCTAAATCTACACCCGGTTCGTCTACCTTCATTCCCCCCACTATGTTTACGAAAACATCCTTGTCTCTCAAAAATATCTTTGCCTCCTTTTCAAGGATTGCCAAAATTATGGGAAGTCTATTGGGGTTGAAACCCTCGCTTCTCCTCTGCGGGGTTGAATATACCGAAGGTAAAACCAAAGCCTGGACCTCCAAAAGAACCGGTTTAGTCCCCTCGGTGTAGGGAAATATTACCGTTCCCGCCCTTTCGGTGTTTCTTTCGGAAAGAAAAAAGGCGGAAGGCTCGGGAACTTCCTCTAAACCGAAGGAGGTCATCTTAAATACCGCCACCTCTCCCGCCGGTCCAAAGCGATTTTTTACCACCTTTAGTATTCGGTAAAAACTTCCCCTTTCTCCTTCAAATTGCAAAACGGTGTCCACTATGTGTTCCAAAACTTTTGGTCCCGCAATTTGTCCCTCCTTGGTAACGTGTCCCACGATAAGGGATACCGCCCCGCTCTGCTTTGAAAGCTCGGTAATTCTGTAAGTTACCTCCCTAACTTGGGAGACCGAACCCGCGGAGCTTTCTATCTCCGCGGAAAAAACCGTTTGAACAGAATCCAAAATGAGAATGTCGGGATTTATCTCTTGGGTAACCTCTTCTATCTTTTCCAATACGGTTTCCGAAAGCACGAAAATGTTTTCGTTTAAAGCTTTTAATCTCTTTGCCCGTAGGTGTATTTGGTTTACCGATTCTTCACCGCTGGCGTATAAAACCTTTTTCCCTTCACTTGCTAGGGAGTGGGAAAGTTGCAAAAGTAGTGTGGACTTCCCTATTCCCGGTTCTCCCCCTATGAGTATAACCTGTCCCTTTACCAAGCCTCCTCCTAGGGCTTGGTCTAATACCTCTATCCCCGAGGGGAAGCGAACAAAAACTTCTTCCTCCGCTTGGGTTATAGGTAGGGGTTGGGAACCGCTTGAGAGGAAATTTAAAACCCCCCTCGCTGTGGGGGTTACCCGCGAAATTTCAACCTCTTCGGTAAAACTATTCCAACTCCCGCAGGAGGGACAACGACCGAGCCACCGACCGCTTCGGTAACCGCAGGAGGTACAAACGAAGACCGTTTTTCGTTTCGCCACACAAAATAAATTTATTTATCCCGCACAAAGCGGTATATAGGTAGGGGCGGGGCAAACCCGCCCGTGGAAAGGAGCAAGGATTAAATGTCAAAGTAGAGTTCAAACTCCAAGGGATGGGGAGTAAATCTGAAGGAGTCAATTTCGGCTTTTTTAGTTTCTATCCAAAGCTCTATGAGGTCTTCGGTAAATACATCTCCCTTTAGGAGGAACTCGTAATCTTCCTCCAGTGCTTTAATAGCCTCCTCAAGGGAACCGGGCAGGGTGGGTATTCCTTCCAGCTCCTCAGGAGGTAGGGAGTAAATGTCTTTGTCAAAAGGTTCGCCGGGGTCTATTCGGTTTTCTATACCGTCAATAGCCGCCATCAGGATAGCCGCGAACGCCAAATAGGGGTTGGAAGTTGCGTCGGGAAATCTTACCTCTATACGCTTAGCTTTGGGGTTTTGGGAATACATAGGTATCCTTATAGCCGCAGAACGGTTTCTCGCGGAATAGGCGAGTCTCACGGGAGCCTCAAATCCGGGAACAAGCCTATGATAGGAGTTTACGGTGGGGTTGGTAAACGCCGCTATTGCCCTACCGTGTTTGATGATACCACCGATAGCCCAAAGTGCTATATCGGAAAGGCCCGCATAGCCGCTTCCCGCAAAGAGGTTCTCTCCGTTTTTCCAGATGGAGAAGTGGGTGTGCATTCCGCTACCGTTGTCGTTGGGAAGAACTTTGGCCATAAAGGTTGCGTATTTGCCATATTTTGCGGCGACGTTTCTTACGACATATTTGTATTTAAAGAGTTTGTCCGCCTGATTTAAAAGGCTGTCATACCTTATATCTATTTCCGCCTGTCCCGCGGTTGCAACCTCGTGGTGGTGGAGTTCCACGGTAATACCGAGCTGTTCCAAAATTTCTACCATTTCGTTTCTCAGCTGCCAAGTCTTGTCAATGGGAGGTGCGGGGAAGTATCCTCTCTTGTAAGGGATTTTGTATCCGGTTCCGTCTACCCCTCGGTTCCACCAAGCCTCTTCGCTATCAACCCTCCAGTAAGCGTAGTTGGGACCAACCTCAAAAGCTATGCTGTCAAGTATAAAAAACTCCGCTTCGGGTCCAAAATATGCGGTATCCCCGATACCGGTTTCTTTGAGATATTGCTCCGCCTTTTGGGCTACGTATCTGGTATCCCTCTTATATCTCTCACCGGTGATGGGGTCGTAAATATCGCAAACCATTACCGCTGTATCGGGCATGAACGGGTCTACAAAGAAAGTATTGGAATCGGGTTTGGCGAGCATGTCGGATTCGTTAATGGATTGCCAACCTCTAATGGAGGAACCGTCAAAACCCCTACCATTTTCAAAGGTTTCAAGGGTCAGTTCTTCCGCGGGGATGGTCAAATGTTGCCATTGCCCGAAGGGATCGGAAAATCTAAGGTCTACAAACTTAATACCCAATTCTTTAATTTGAGCGAGAACCTCTTCGGGTGTGTATTTGGGCATTTTGAACCTCCTAAAGTAGTTAGTTTTCTAAACTATATCATAACTTCCGGTTGGATTTCAAAAGGGTAGAGAGCAAAAATGTTAACAAAATTATCAAAACTCCAAGTCGGATAGGGTAAGCTCAATCGCACCCCCGTTTAGCATTAAGTTTCGCGCCCTTTGTTCACCTTCGGGGGTTATACCTTTGGAGGCGTCGGATAACCAAAATACTTGAAAACCCAAATTTAACCCACCCAAAACGGTGTTTAAAACGCAATAGTCGGTTGCCAAACCTCCTACAAAGATTCTTTTAACCCCCCTTTCCCTCAAAAGGTTTTCCAAAATTGTGCCTTGAAAACCGCTATAGGCGTCAAACTCCGCCCTATCTCCTTTATTAATAATAAAAACCTCGGGAGGTAGCTTTAGGTTATCCGCAAACCTTGCACCTTCGGTGTTTTGTACGCAATGTTTAGGCCAAATTCCCCCGTTTTCTTTAAAAGAAATATGATTTTCGGGATGCCAATCTCTGGTGGCAAAGATGGGAGCTTTGGCTTTTGTAAAAATTTCTATGTAGCGATTGGCGGGTTCTATAACCTTATTCCCTTCGGGGACGGGCAAAGCTCCTCCGGGCAAGAAGTCTTTTTGTATATCCACTAAAATTAAGCCATCTTTGGATGTTATTTTTACCCTCATAGGGTTAAACTTTAAAATAGCTCCCTTTGATGGAAACCGTTATTGCTACCCAAACGGAGAATAAAAAACTTATAGCCCAACTGATGTTTAACCTAATAGTTCCTAGGCCTATAGCGTGGGTTACAACCGTTTCCAAAAACGGAGTTGTAAATCTTGCACCTTTTAGTTTCTATAACGGTATAACCTCAAAACCTCCCCTAATTATGGTCTCCGTGGGTAAAAGAAAAGATGGAACTCCGAAGGATACCGCAAGAAACATTCGTGAAACGGGTGAATTTGTTGTAAACCTCGTAACGGAAGAGTTTTTAAAACCGATGGTGGAAAGCGGCAAAGATTTCCCTCCCGAAGAGAGCGAAATTGAAACTTTAAACCTCCAAACGGAAACCTCTTTAAGGGTAAAACCTCCCCGTATAAAAGGGGTAAAAGCGGCTCTTGAATGCACGGTTTACAAAATTATAGAAATCGGCGATACCCCCATGGATTTGGTTATCGGGAGGGTAGAAGTTTTCCATTTTGATAAGGAACTTCTCAATACTTCTCGCGGTGTGGTAGGTCGGTTGGGAGGTAAACGCTACCTTATAGTCGGGGAAGAGATAATCCCTTGAAAGGTTTAAAAAGGTTTGGTATATTATTAACTTTGGCAAAGGGGCTGTAGCTCAGTTGGCAGAGCGCGGGACTCCAAATCCAGCGGTCGGGGGTTCGAGTCCTCCCAGCCCCGCCATTTTTCTAAGGTAGAAAAACCTAATAAATTCTAAGGTTAACCTTCCTCTTTCATCTTTATAAAGTCTCATTATAGGTTCTTTTTCTCTTTTTGGATTTATAGGGGTATATCCT
>DTXZ01000064.1 GCA_012962155.1 Aquificales bacterium | reverse complement strand
TTTATGATAAAGATGAATTTGGTACTATTAGAATGGCTTTAAAAGAATTTTTATCTACTTTACATGATTTAATAATGGAGGTATATAGAAGTTCTACTGAAAATAAAATAAATTCAACTGAACTTAAAGATGCTTTTAATAAAATAATTGAAAATATTAAAAAAGAAGCGGAAATAGTTTCTATAGCAAGTGAAAATGTAGATAAATTAAAAGATAATTTATTTGAGAAGATGCTTAAGGGTGAAATTGCAATCGAAGATTATGTAGATCAATTAAACACAGCATTTCCTTTGTATTCTCAATATCAATGTGAATTGTTGAGAAAACTTTACTCTGCTGGTAAAGAAATTTATCAACCGCCTTCATAAGTCCGATGTTTCCCTCCTGAATGAGGTCTAAAAAGTGCAATCCCCTATTTACGTATCTTTTGGCTATGGAAACCACCAAACGGAGATTGGATTTCACCATAACCTGTTTAGCTTGTATGACCCTTTTTCTACCCTTTTGGATTATCTGTATTACCTTTTCAAGCTCACCGGGGAGAACCCCCATTTTGTCTTCCAGTTGTTTAATCTCCCTTTTTAGTTTGTAGTATTCGGTTCTCAAAGTTTCGAATTTGGGCAAGGAGTAACCCGCTTCCTTTATTTTCTTTTGAAGGGTTTCGTCGGTTAGATAGTTGGTGAGAAGTTCGTCTATATCTTCGTGAATAGCCTTTAATTTCTTTTCTTTGGCCTTTAGTTCCTTAAGTTTCCTTTTGTATTGCTTATAGAGCTTTATAAGCTCGTCGGCAACCCTTTCAAACTTGGAGTATTTTACCTTCATCTTTTTGAGTATTCGGTTCATTTCCGCATGCTTTTGGAGATACTCCAGTTTTGTCTCTTCTCCGGGGAAGGTAAAGTATTTTTCTCGGGCTTCCAAGACTTCTTTATAGGCTTTTGCCAGCCGAAGCCCCAAATCCATAAAGAGCCTTTCATATTCTTTCATTTTTTTGTTGGCTTCCTTTTCGTCCAGTTCGTCCAGTTCTATAAGGTCCATAACCTCGTTAATCTTTTTCTTTTTGTTACAGACGGCCGCCCAATCTTCCAGAATTTGGTCTACCAAAAAGGCGGTTCGGAGCAGTCCCCTCCGCAAAGTCTTCCTACCCAACTCTATTTGGCGGGCGTAATATACCTCCTGCTCTCTGGTCAGGAGGGGAATTTTTCCCATCTCTCTAAGGTAGAGCTTGACGGGATCTTCCTGTTCGTCTCCCGAATAAGAGGTTGAAGCCACGACTATTTCATCCCTTTCCCCGCTATCCTCCGTCAGCTCCTTTTCTATTTCCTCACTGATTTCGTCAACCACCCTTATATTGTGTTCCTGAAGGAGGTCCAATATTTCTTCAAACTGCGCCGATTCAAGGAAATCTTCGCCCAAAAGTTCGTTTATCTCATCGTAGGTTAAATAACCCTTTTCCTTACCGAGTTCCAAAAGTTTTTCCACATCTTCGTGGTGGAAGCTCATTCGACCACCTCCCCCCGTTGGTCTAAACAAAATTTCAGGCGATATAAAATTTGGAGAAAAAATCTTTATCGGCGGTGAGATTTGATGGTAAAATAGAATTGTAAAATAAAATCCTTGGGGTAACCATAAAGGAAGTCTTTATTTTAAAGACATTTTTTCAAAATTTCAATAAATTTTTCATAAACCTCCGTCGGATGTTCCAGGGTAACCGTAAGCCTGAGTCGCGCCTTTCCCCTTTCAACCGTTGGATACCTTATAGCTTGAACAAAAAAACCCTTTTTAAAAAGGCAATCTCTCACCTTTAAAGTTTTTTCCTCGCTTCCGAAAATTATCGGAACAATAGGGGTTATAAACAAAGAAAACCCCAGATTAAAACCTTCCTTAATCAGAAGTTCCTTGATAAATTGGGCTCTCTTCTGAAGGGAGGATATAAGGGAAGGGTTATCTTTCAAGATTTCAAGGGAGGCAATAGAGGCGGCAATAACCGGCGGAGGAAGAGAGGTTGAAAATATTAGGCTTCTCGCCCTGTTTACGAGGTATTGGGCAAGGACTTTACTACCACAAACGAAAGCTCCGTAACTTCCCAAAGCCTTGGAAAAAGTTCCCACTTGAATAATATGACCTTCGGGTTTTATTCCGAAATATTCCAAAGAGGAATATCCTAGCGTTCCCGTAGCGTGGGCGTCGTCTATTATTAGGGCACATTCAAAATTTTTTGCCAAAAGGTTTAATTCCTTAAGGGGTGCGATATCCCCATCCATACTGAAAACGCTATCGGTAACAATTCCACACCTACGGTATTTGTGTCTGTGTTCCTCCAAAAGTTTCTTTAAGGTTGGCACATCTCCGTGGGGGTATATAAACTTTTGGGCTTGCGAAAGACGGACGCCGTCTATTATTGAAGCGTGGTTGAGTTGGTCGGAAAATATTACATCCCCCTTTCCAAAAAGGGCGCTAACGGTCCCGATGTTGGCCAAGTAACCGCTCCCAAAAATTACGCAAGACTCTACTCCCTTAAGTTGGCTAAGGTATTCCTCCAACTCCTTGTGGATTTGGGTATAACCGCTAACCAGTTGAGAAGCCCCCGAACCTACGGGAAACTCCCTCAGGGTTTGGATAACCTTTTCTTTGACTTTAGGGTGGTTGGATAAGTTTAAGTAATTGTTGGAACAGAGGACCTTAAGCCCTTTTTGGAAAAGAAAAATTCTATACCTGTATAGGTTTTCCTCCTTTAATCTTTTAAGTTCCTCCAAAAGGGAATTTTCAAAAGGGGAAACCATCAACCGAATTCTTTATAAATCTCTTCCAGCAAAGTGAGAAGGGCTTTTTTCACACTCTCTTTATCCGTCGCTACTACGGGAACTACGGGTATGTCCTCAACGTCCAAGTTTAGCGCCGATTTTATCATTTCGGGAGGCCACGCGCCGGGTAGGTCCTGTTTGTTTGCTCCCACCACCATGGGAACGGGATACCTACTTTCAAAGTAGTTTATAATTTGACGGGCTTCGTGGAATGTTTCGGGGTTGGTGCTATCTACCAAAACGATAATTCCCAACGCCCCTTTTCCCAAAATTTCCCACATAAAGTCAAAACGGGACTGCCCGGGAGTTCCAAATAGATATAGCTCGTGTTCGTCGTCTATGGTTATCTTTCCAAAGTCCATTGCGACGGTGGTAAAGTTTTTAACCTTTTTCTCATTTTTGGCGGTGGTTTTTCTTTCGGTAGTTAAGGGTTCTATTTCCGAAATAGTTTTAATAAATTGCGTTTTTCCGGCGGCAAAGGGTCCCGAAATGAGGATTTTAATCTTCTTTTTATTTTTAAGTTTTTTGTCCATTTAAATTTCCCCCTTAAAGGTCTTTTACCTTGTCGATAATTTTTTTGAGGATGTCAAGTGTAAGTCCTTCCGGTTTTTTCCTTTTACCCCTTCTAATCCTTTTTATGATTCCCGCCGACCAAAGGCCGTAAAGGGCTTTATCCACCTCAATCGGTGGCGTAGGAAACATCTCCTTTCTTATATCGGCAACGGTTTTCTTACCATCTATAAGTTTGATAACCCTACTTTCCACAGGCGACAACTTTAGATTTTTTAATTTACTTTCCCCTTCCTGGGAAATAACGAAGGTGAGCATCTCATCGCTTATCTTCCTTTTAACCTCCATAGGCGTTAGCTTCCTGGAGGCTTCCAGTATTATCTGTTCTATCGGAATGGGAATTTTTTCATTGGAGCGGTATTTTATAAATCCAAATATGAGAGAAAAAATTCCTTCCCTTTCATCCAATCTCTGTAAAAGGTATTTTTCCAAAATTTTGGGGATAGTTTCTTCCTTTACGCGTAGTTTTTCAATGAGTTGCCCGAAATCCCTTTCGGTATAAACCCTCGTAATTTTGTCTACTGGACGGGCAAAAATAATATTTCCTTTCTTTATATAGTATGCTACGATTAAGTCTCTCCACTCGACAAGCAAAATACCATTTTTTCCCTCTCGCGCTATAACCTGCAATATATCGGGGAAAGGAAAATCCTTTAAGTTACCCGAAAAACCCATTGATTTTTATTATAATCTCTGAATAAAGTAAAACTCTTAAATGTCAAAACCCATTTTGGAGGTTAAAAACCTTTACAAAAGTTTTGGCGAAAGGATTATTTTAAAAAATGTCAACCTAACTATTTATGAGGGGGAAATTTTTGTAATTATTGGCGGTTCGGGTTCGGGAAAAAGTTCCCTGCTAAAGCATATGATAGGGTTGTGGAAACCCTCTTCGGGTAAAGTTTTTGTATTCGGTAAAGACCTTACCGAGCTTTCGGAAATAGAACTTGACCAACTGAGGTTAAAAATGGGTTACGTTTTCCAAGAGGGGGCATTGTTTGACTTTTTAACCGTTTGGGAAAACGTAGGCTTTTATTATTTGGAACATACAAAACTTTCGAAAAAGGAGGTAAGAAAAAAGGCTATTGACATCCTTAATAAGGTAAATTTAGACGAAAACGTTGCAGACCTATATCCATCCCAACTTTCGGGTGGAATGAAAAAAAGGGTTGCAACCGCCAGGGCGATAGCGGGGGAGGGAAAAATCATTTTCTACGACGAACCCACCTCAGGATTAGATCCTATAACCTCCCGAAATATAGACCGGCTTATAGTTTCCCTTAGGGATAGATTAGGAATAACCTCCATAGTGGTTACTCATGACATGATTTCCGCGCTTACCATTGCGGACCGTATAGGATTTATCCACAAGGGTAAGCTTTTGGAGGTGGGAACCCCCGAAGATATTTTAAAATCGAAAAACCCCATAGTGAGGCAATTTGTTGAAAAGGGGCTTTACGGGATCAAAAAATGTTAGCGAAAAACCTCTCCTGGTTGGGTTTAACATTTTTGTGGACTTTGTTGGACCAAAGTACCAAATACTTAGTTTGGAAAACGGAAGGATTTTCTTTAACCCCCTTTTTAGACATTATTAAGGTTTACAACCGCGGTTTTGTTTTTGGATTTTTCGGTGGGAACTCGGGAGTATTAAAGGATATTTTCTATTACGCTATTCCAACAGCCGTTCTTATTTCGGTTGTATACGTCTTGATAAAAAGCGAGGATAGGTTTACAAAGTTTTCCCTTTCCCTTATAGCGGGAGGGGGATTGGGTAACCTTATAGATAGGGTTTTTTGGGGAAAGGTTAGGGATTTTATAGATTTTCACATAGGGAGTTGGCACTATCCGACCTTTAATATTGCGGATATTTTCATTAGCGTGGGTATTTTTCTTATAACCTTAAGGCTTCTTACCGAGGAAATGGGAAAACTAAAAAGGTTTAAAAATTAAATAGAGCACCGCGGTTAGGTTGAGTAGTATAACGGCAATATTAAAGGTTAATGAAATTTTGTGCAATTTTAAAAATCCTTGGTAGTTGGTTCTTTTTTTCTCCCTACTTTCGGGGAAAATAATGTAAAGTTGCACCGCATTTAGGGTTATGGTGAGGATTAGTATTAAAATAAGTATAAAACCGACGTTCGCTTTAAATACCGCCAAAAGCGATAGGGCATCCAGACCCAAACAGAGGGCAAAATAGAGGGGCAAGGTTTTTTCAACTATTTTTCCCGCTTGCTCTTTTCCGAGGGTTTTAAACAAGATGGGGGCTATTACGAAACTAAAAAAAACGCCTATAGAAAAAGTAGCGGTTGTAAAAGCGAGAACAAGTTTTTCCGCTATCGGATTCACGTCCATAGGTTTAAAAGTTTAAAAAACCTACAGGAGAAAGAAAAAAAGACAATTAACTTTTGGCGTTTTCCGAGTTATTACCGAGTTTCATCTTCAGTTTGCAAACGAAACAGACCTCCGACGGAGAAGGTTCTCCGCACACTTTACACTCCCGCAAAGTCCCCTCGGTAAGCTCCTCTTTAAGTGCGTTAAAGAGGGGAAAGACCTTTTTTAGGTAAAAAAAATAAAACCGATATTTAGTTCCGACCGAGTGATTTTCTATGGTGTTCATAATCTCTTTGTAGAAGTGGAGGTTGGCAGTATCCCCCATAGGACAGGTGCGGGAGGTGTAGGGAATACCGTTTAAGTCCGCATAAAACTTGATCTGTTCTTCGGTGAGTTTTACCAAGGGTTTGACCTTTCGGGGGAAACCGTTTTCCTCGGGTAAAACGGGATACTTTTTGGCCAAATATTTTGTGTTCCAATTGACCAAGTTGGCAAGAAGCGAGGAACTTTCGTCGTCTAAGTTATGTCCCGTTGCAACCACTTTGTAACCGAACCTTCGGGCCACCTTGTTGAAATGGTGACGCTTTAGCCGACCGCAAATCGAACAAGCGGTGGAGCCTACCAGCTTTTGTAAAAGGGGAATACCCGCCCCTACCTCCTCCTCCAAACCTACTATAAAGGGTTCTTTACCCAACTTTTTACCCAACTCTTTTACCTTTTCCATAGATTCATCCGAGTAATCGCCTATTCCCAAATGGATAAAAAATCCGTCCGCGTTGTATCCCAATTTGTTCAATACATACCAAAGGGTTTGGCTATCCTTCCCACCCGAAACCGCAACCAAGATTTTTTCCGACTTTTTGAACATTTGGAACTCTTTAACGGTTTCCGAAACCCTTTTTTCAAACCATTGGGTAAAGTGTTCTTTGCAGAGAGCCAAACGGTGTTCCTTCATATATACAACCGCTTCCCTACGGATACCTTTGCTTTTGCAGACCTGACAAAGTCTTCTCCTCCTATTTCCACCCATAGGGGAAGTAATTAAGGAAGGTTTCCACCTTTCTGGCAAGCGTTAATTAGTTTATTTCCCTATATGGAACCGAAAGAGGAGAAACTAAAAAAGGCTCTCCTTGCCATAGAGAAACTTTCCGAAAAAGATTACGCCAAACTCAAAAAACTTATAGGGGTTGGCAATTACCTTTACCGACTTTTGGCCGATATTTTAAACGACCCCGTGAAGGAGGATTTGAAAATCTTTGACAAATACTCTCTTGAAAAGAGGATAGCGATTTTAAATTACCTCAAAGAAGTTTTGCAGAGACGCCTCCAAAAGCCCCAAATTGATAAAAACCGTTCGGTGAAACCTTTTGAATATTTCCTTACAACGATAGAGGAGGTGGATTTTTTAACCCCCGGGGAGGTAAAACTCTTAAAAAGTTTGGGAATCAATACCGTTTTGGACGCCCTCTACTATTTTCCTTATAAATACAAGGATAGGAGACTCAACAAAAGTATCCGCCACGCCAAGCCCAATACCCAAATTTGTGTAAAGGTTAAAGTTTTGCAAACGAGAAAACTTCCCGAAGGGGGACTTTACAACTACGAGGTTATAGTTACCGACGGAACCGACCGGCTCGCCCTCAAATACAGATATAAGGACTTCAGGGCCCTCCTTAGATTTAAACGCGGCAGCGAGTGGGTAGTCTGCGGAAAACTAAAACAGTTTGCGGGAGAAAAATACATAGTCCACCCCGAGGTCTATACCACTTCATCCCAGGAGGTGGGAAAAATAGTTCCCATATATTACGCCCGCAGGGGGAGGGAATTTAAAGAGTTTGCCTCCAAAAGTAAAGCTAAAATTTTGGCAAGCGCCATAGGCAATATAGTGAAAAAGTATGCCCCCCACTTGCCCGAAATTCTACCCTATAAGGTATTGGAGAAATATTCCTTTCCTACCATAGATATCGCTTTTAAAAATATCCACTTTCCACCTTCGGTGGAAAACTTTTACGATCTTGAGGAGAGAAAAACCTATTACCAAAGAAGGTTTATATACGAAGACCTTTTGGTGTTTTCTTTGGCTATGCTCCTGCAGAAGGGGAGATTGGCAACCCTCAAAGCCCCCAAGGTGGAGATAGATACCGAGGAGTTTATTAAAACCTTTGAGGGAAAACTTCCCTTTAAACTTACCAACGCCCAAAGGAGGGTTTTAAAAGAAATCCTTACCGACCTAAAGGGGGGAAAGCCGATGAATAGACTCCTGCAGGGGGATGTAGGAAGCGGAAAGACCATAGTAGCCTTAGGTAGCGCCTTGGCAGCGGTGAAAGCGGGTTTGCAGGTGGCGGTTTTAGCCCCTACCGAGATTTTGGCAAACCAACACTTTAAAAATTTTCAAAAATTTTTGGTAGAAACCGGTTTTTTAACCGCCGACAAAATAGCACTTTTAACGGGAAGTTTGACCCAAGCGGTGAAGAGAAAACTTAAAAACCTAATAAAACTGGGTGCGGTAAAAATCGTTATTGGAACCCATGCCCTTATTGAGGGGGACGTTGAATTTGAAAACCTTGGATTGGTTATAGTGGACGAGCAACACCGCTTTGGGGTTTTGCAGAGAAAAGCCCTCATAGATAAGGGTAAGGGTTTCCACCCCCACGTGTTGGTTATGACCGCAACTCCCATTCCGCGAACTTTGGCCCTAACCGCTTACGGCGATTTGGACGTTTCGGTACTAGATGAAATGCCGGCGGGGAGGAAACCGGTTTTAACCCGCTTACTCTACGAGAGTGAAAAAGAAAAACTTTATTCCCTCATAAGGAGGGAATTGGAAAAGGGGAACAAGGTTTATGTCGTGTATCCCCTAGTCGAAGAGAGTGAAAAGCTGGAGCTAAAGTCGGCAACCGAGGAGTGGAAAAAGTGGAAGGAGCTCTTTCCCGAACGAAAAGTTTTACTTTTACACGGAAGGATGAAAGATAGCGAGAAACAAAGGGTGATGGAGGAGTTCCGCAAAGGGGGAGACATTTTGGTTTCCACCACCGTGGTAGAGGTGGGAGTGGACGTTCCCGATGCGACGGTAATGGTTATAGAAGATGCCCACCGCTTCGGTTTAGCCCAACTTCACCAGCTTCGCGGAAGGGTCGGAAGGGGCGAGAGCCAATCCTACTGCTACCTTGTGGTTCCCGATGAGGTAAGGGATAAGCCCGGTGGAGATTTCCTCAAAAGGTTGGAAGTTTTCGTGAGAACCACCGACGGGTTTAAAATTGCGGAAGAAGATTTAAAACTCCGAGGGAGTGGCAATCTATTGGGTACCGAACAGAGTGGTTATTTTACCTTTCCTTTGGCCGACTTAAATAGGGCCGAAGATAGGGCTATTTTGCTCCAAGCCCGCCAAGATGCCCAGAGGATTTTAGAGGCTACCCCCGATCTCTCCAAACTTCCCAATTTAAAGAAACTCCTACTCTACCGATACGGGGATAAACTGGAACTGGGCTTGGTAAGTTAAAATTCCTCCCTAAGTATGGGAAAAAAATTTTTTCTTTTTCTCCCCTTTGCGCTTTTGTCCCTAAGCCCAACCCCTTTGGTGGCACAAAGTCAAAATCCTCCTAAAAAGGTTTTCCAAATACCTTTGGAAATAACCTCCTACTATTTCGTTGAAAAACCGAAGGAGAAGGTTCCCAAAAAGTTTCCCGTAAAACCTTCCGTCCGCCTAAGTGCGGGGAAAGTTGGACTTATATACCCCAAAGAGATTTTTGTTCCCCATGAAAAAGTTAAGAGGGAAAGGGGCTTTTTCTCTTGCGGTAAACCTTCCGATAAAGAGCTTTATTCTACCGCGGTGGAGCTTTTTAATAAAGGAGAACTAAAAGGTGCGAAGGAGAAATTTGTCTCCCTCTTATACCGCTTCCCTTCCAGTCCCTTTACACTAAAAGCCAAATACTACTTAGGTGTTATAGCCTTTAAAGAGGGGGATTACGAAAAGGCTTACAAAATATTTAAAAACCTTTGTCAAGGGGAGTTTCCCTTCTCGTGGAAGAAGTTTGCCTGCTATAATGCTGTAATTTCGGGGCTTTATATTGGAAAGAGGGATTACAAAGCCGCATCCTCCCACCCGTTTTGGAATCACTTCCTCCTTTGGCTTGATGGAAAAGAGGACGATTACAGTTTTTACAAGAAACTGAATTGTAAAACCTTGGAAGTTCCCTATAAGCATTACTGCGAATACCTGACAGCGTTTATAAATCCCTCTAAACCCTTAAGCGGCCTTCCTTCCTCTTACCTGCAAAGTTTAAAGGTGAGAGAACTTCTTCTCTCTTTGCTTTCGGGACGCCCGGTAGACCCCCAAAGGATTCAAAGGTATATAAAAGACCCCAAATGGGGAACCGAGTTGGAATACTTTTACACCTATTACCTTATCAATTGGGGATACTACAAAGAGGCGTTGGAATATATAAAAGACCTATATCGCAAAGACCGTAAAAAGGCGTTGGAGTTAGCCAAACTTTTGGTAATCCAAAGGCCCGAAATGGCCCTTCAAGTTCTTAATACTGTCTCCGAGCCCCAAGTTTGGAAAGTTTACTTAAGACAGCTTTACAACCGCGGCAACTACGGTGCGGTTCTCCGCTATGCACCCAATATTTTGCTTTATCGCTTGGCGGGATATTCCGCCTACCTTTTGGGGGATTACGAAAAAACGGCCCTTTACCTCGGTAGGTTGGAAAATAGAAATGAAACCGACGAAAGGCTCTTGTTGGATGCCCTTTTAAGACTAAAAAGGTGGAAAGAGTTTACCGCTGAACTCAAAAAGGTAAAGGATAAATACCCCGACCTTTATAGGGAATTTTTGGGATGGTATTACTACTACAGGGGAAATTGGGCTAAGGCAGCCCCACTTTTAAAGGATACCCTTTACAGGGCTATAGCCTACTTTAACTTGGGAGCCTATCAAAAAGTGCTTGCTCTTTTGGGGGATAACTCCGGCCCGACCGCAAAAGTGCTAAAGGCCAAAGCCCTTTTGGCCTTGGGTAACTTTGACGGTGCAATTGCTCAGCTAAGGGGACTTTCCACACCCGAAGCCCTTTACCTAAAGGGTATCGCCCTTTTTGCCAAAGGGAATTACCGCCAAGCGGCCTATTGGTTTGAAAAACTGCTCCATTGGACGAATAAATATCCCGATGCTCTTTTGAGGTTGGCGGATTGTTATTACAACCTACGCGAATACGAAAAGGCTAAAAGGCTATATATCAAGTTTATCCGTCTATTCCCGAAAGATAAGAATATTTCCGACGCTTATTTGGGACTTATAAACCTTTATCTAACAACCGGCGATCTTTCCCTAGTTGAATACATCTACCGAATAGTGGAAAGGTATCCCAACCTCGTAAGTGAAGAGATAAAACTCAAATTGGCCCAAGCTTTTGCCAAAAATGGACAAACCCAAAAGGCTTTAAAACTGCTAAACAACCTACTCCGTTCAAAAGACCCGTACATCCGAGGGGAAGCCCTGCTGACCTTGGCAAAGCTCAATCCCCAGCGGGCGGAAGACTATTTAAAAGAAGTTATCTCCCTCGGTGTGCCCCAACTCCAATCCCGTGCGGTTATAAACTTGGCTTACTACTACCTGCAAAAGGGTGAAAGGGAAAAAGCCAAACAACTCTTGGACAAATTTGCGGATAGGGTAACCCAAGTGGATAAACTGATAGAGCTATACATCCTCCTCGGGGATTTTAAAAAGCTTTATTACCTTTTGCAGGAGCTTATAGCGGTTGATAACAGTTACACAAAGGTGGCCTTTGACGTCGCCGGAAAATATCGCCAGTGGGAATTTTACAAGTTGGCCCTCTATTCGCTAGACCCCAAAATAGCGGCGACCTCCGCCTACCGATTGGAGCTTTTGGCTTTAAAGAGAAACGACCTAAGGAGTGCTTTAAAATACGCTCTCACCCTCAAAGTTAGAAAGCTCAAATACGAGCCGATATACTCCCGTGCGATTTTTGTAATAGTTGAAAAACTATACGAGAAGGGTTACATATCGGACGCTTGCCAACTTATAGGGGAGATTAACGAGATGTATTTAAACCCCTCCCAAAAGCTTAAGCTTGAAACTATAAAGGTGGATTGTAAAAAATAGGTTTTACCTTTCCGGTTTCTTACAATCTTTGTTTAGTTCCTATGAACTTGGTAGTGGTTGCGAAGAGAAAAATTAAGGAGGAAGAGATTGAGAAATATGGATTAAAGGTTATATACCAAAAAGGTAATAAATGTGTTATCCAAGCGTCGGATTTAAGGCTTTTTATTGAATTCCTTCTTAAGGAGGACTTAATAGATGAAATTCTGCACAAAGATAGGTACGTTCCCAAAGGGGAATTCATACAGAGGTACCTAGATAACCTGATGGAACTCCAAGGAGAAATGGAGGTAAAGTATCAGAAAATCTTTTCCCCCGAAGGGGAAGTAATAGGTGCGGAGTTTTTTTGTGCTTTTCCTATCCATCCATTGTTACTTGTAAAGGCCTTGAAAGAAACCTGCTTTGCCGATTTAAAGTGTTTGAGAAGTATAATTTCCAAGGTTCGGAAGAAGGGTTGGAACAAACTTATCTTTTTTAACATGTTTCCCCGTTCCTCGGAAAAGAGCGATTTCATAATAAGTTTGGTGGCAACCGTTTCCGCGGCGAAATTGTCCGATAAGTTTGTTTTGGAAGTCCTTGAACACAAACTGGAAGAGGACAAGGTAAAGAAAAACGTAAACTTCGCCCGCAAACAAGGTTTAAAGGTTGCAATAGACGACTGGGGAAGTGAAAACGCCGGAATTTTTAGGGTGGCAAATTTGAAACCCGATTTCGTAAAGATTGATAAAAGTATAACTTGGAGTGCGGAGGCCAGGGAGATTGTAGAACCCGTTGTTCCCAAGTTCCAAGAGAGGGGAATAAAAGTTATAGTGGAGGGTGTAGAAAACGAAGAGCACTACAATTGGGCCAAAAATTTGGGTGCCTACATACAGGGTTTTTATCTACACAAACCCGAATTCTTTTAAAATTCTCCATATATTTTGTAAACCTCCCTGCGGTCTACTTTAAAACCCTTATCCCTCAAGGTTTTATAAATTTCTTTTGCAGACAAACCTCGTTTTTTTAGTTTCAACACCTCCCCTTTTAGGTCCAAAGGTTTCTTTGGAGTTTCCCCTTGGGGTCTAAAAAGTATCACGAATTCTCCTTTCACCTTGTCGGGGTTCTCTTTGAAGTAGCGGAGAACCTCCTCGGTGGTTTCTCCCCTTACATACTCCTCGTAGAGTTTGGTAAGTTCCTTGGCTACAACCGTTGGGGGGTTGTTAAAGAGCTCCCCTATAACCTCCAAGGTTTTCAAAAGTCTGTGGGGTGACTCGTAGAGTATAAAAGTTACCTCCAAACCCAAAAAAGGGTTAAAAAATTCCTTTAACCCCCTTTTTGGGGGGAAACCTAAAAAGAGGAACCTATCGCTGGGAAGTCCGCTTCCTACCAAGGCGGTTGTAAGGGCGGTTGCGCCGGGTAAAACTTCAACTTCCAACCCCTCTTTTATAACTTCTCTCACCAGCTTATAACCGGGGTCGGACAAGGCCGGTGTTCCCGCATCGCTTACCAAGGCGACTGTTTTTCCCTCCCTCAAGAGGTTTAGCAAGAGGGGTATCTTTTCCTCCTCCTTAGGTTGGTAGTAGGAGACGAGCCTTTTTCCTTTAATGTTGTAGTGGTTTAAAAGTTTAAGGGTTTGGCGGGTATCCTCGCAAGCTACAACGTCGGCGGTCTTTAAAACTTCCAACGCCCTTAGGGTAATATCTTTTAGGTTACCTATCGGCGTTGGAACAACAAACAGCTTTCCCATGGAGTTTTTTTAAAATTATCCTACCTCCAATGGAAAAAAGTAGGTCTACCACCGTAGTGGTGGTTAGAAAAGATGGCGTAACCTGTATGGGTTCCGACGGTCAGGTAACTCTCGGAGTGGGGGTTATAAAGCACACGGCAAAAAAGGTTAGAAAGATATACCACGGCCAGGTTTTGGTAGGTTTTGCGGGAACTGCGGCGGACGGCTTGGCACTACTTGAGAGGTTGGAAAAGAAATTGGAAGAGCTAAGGGGAAACCTGACGCGGGCGGTGGTTGAATTGGCAAAGGAGTGGAGAATGGACAAAGCCCTAAGGAGGTTGGAAGCGGTTCTTCTGGTGGCGGACAAAAGCCACATTTACCTAGCCTCGGGAATGGGGGATGTTATAGAACCCGACGAACCAATTTTGGCTATAGGTTCGGGAGGCAATTACGCCCTCGCGGCGGCAAGAGCTTTATACCGAAACAACCCCCAAATGTCGGCCCGTCAAATCGTTGAAGAGGCTCTAAAAATAGCCTCCGAAATTTGCATTTACACCAACGATAAGTTTACTATTGAAGAACTTTAACGTCCCGCGGGGGGATTTAATCTTTTAATTTCTATGAACCCGCTAAGTGAAGTACTTTTAAAGAAACTGGACGCTGTAGAGAAAAAATACAAAGAACTCCAATTCAAATTATCCCAACCCGATGTTTTCCAAAATCCTAAGGAGTTTCAAAGACTATCTAAGGAACTAAACTCGCTGGAGGAACTTTATACAACCTATCAGGAATACAAAAAAACCCTAAACGCCTACAGGGAAGCCAAGGAAATACTCTCTTTGGGAGACGAGGAACTTAAAGAACTCGCCAAGGAGGAAATAAAACAGCTGGAACCCAAACTTCAGGAACTTTCCAAGAGGTTGAAAATATTGCTTCTTCCCAAGGATGAAAGGGATAACAAAAACGTTATTTTGGAAATCCGCGCGGGAGTTGGGGGAGAGGAGGCGGCACTCTTTGCGGCAGACCTTTTGAGAATGTATCAACGCTACGCGGAGGAAAAGGGTTGGAAATTCCAAATTTTGGACGCCAACAAAACCGGTTTGGGGGGATACAAAGAGGTAATAGTTCTCATAGAGGGTAAAGACGTTTACTCCCACCTAAAGTATGAGAGTGGAGTCCACAGGGTTCAAAGGGTTCCCGTTACCGAATCGGGGGGAAGAATTCACACCTCAACCGCGACGGTGGCGGTTCTTCCCGAAGTTGAAGAGACGGAGGTTGAAATAAACCCCGCGGAGTTAAAAATAGAAACTTTTAGAGCCAGCGGTGCGGGTGGGCAATACGTAAACACCACTGAAACGGCGGTAAGAATAACCCACATCCCAACCGGTATAGTGGTTCAGTGCCAAGACGAGCGTTCTCAATTTCAGAACAAACAAAAGGCGTTAAAGATATTGAGGGCTAAACTAAAGCAGTTTTATGAAGAGCAAAAACTAAAGGAACTAACCGAGGAAAGAAAAAAGCAGGTGGGACACGGCGATAGGTCGGAAAAAATAAGAACCTACAACTTCCCCCAAAATAGGGTTACCGACCATAGGATAAACCTAACTTTGCACAAGTTAGACCAGATAATGGAAGGGAAATTGGACGAACTTATTGAGACTCTTCAACAACACGAACAACAACAAAAGTTAAAAGAGTTGGAAGAAACCCTGAAATAGGGTTTCCGTTTTTTGTCAACTTCTCCGCCCTTCCAATGCTACCATCCGTAACTCCTTTCTCTCCACCCGCTTAAGTGGTAGACCGGTTCATCCCGCATTTGGCAGGCATTAACTGCAACCCTAGCACTTGACTAAATACCAGAAAGGGTTATTTTAGTTTGGTTT
>DTXZ01000063.1 GCA_012962155.1 Aquificales bacterium | reverse complement strand
GGTTGCCACCTTCAGTTCTAACCCGAAGTTGGCGGAAGATTTTGAAAGGTTTCTCCTAAAGAGTAGGGAGGTTTTTAGAAAATACGGTTTTGATTAAGAATAAATAAATTGGTTTGAATTATATCCCATAATTGCTAAATATTAATAATAAGGAGGAAAAAATGGCGATATACAGCTATCATTATCGCTATAAGGCAAATTTTGCTTTCGATGAGAGACAGGTATTCGATCCTCCCAGTGACCCGAGGTTTTTCCGTTTTTCGGAAGTAATTTGGTTTGGAAGAGATGATGAAGGATGGTGTGTTTACAGAAGAGATCCTTATACGGGAGAGAAGTTGAGAATAGATTTTGATCCGCCTGCGTATTGATAAACTTATTTGGAGCATAAGAAGACGCTTGCTGATAAATTAGGGAAAAACAACATCTACTAATTCTTTTAATTTGTAATTCTCCTTATGAAGAGGTTTGCAATACTAACCGCCTCCGCAGTAGGGCTTTTCTTTACCCTCCTTTTGGTATCAATACTTTTTTCCGTAAATTTGGGAAATTTCTTAGACCAACTCCTTTCGGAGGAGGTTGTCTATTCGGTCAAACTCTCGCTGGTTACCTCTTTGATTTCAACCGCTGTGGTTCTTCCCCTTTCGGTATTCACCGCCTATGCGTTGGTAAGGTTTAAATTCCCCCTCCGAGGGTTTCTAAAGGTCGTTTTGGACCTACCTATGTTTTTTCCCGAACTCCTCATAGGGCTTTTGTTACTACTCTCCTTGGGGAGGTTTAATGGTATCGTTTTTACCCCCTATGCGGTGGTTTTGGCCCAAATTGCCGTTTCCCTTCCCTTTGCGGTAAAGGTGCTTTACACCTCCTTTAGTCAGGTGGATTACCGCTTGGAAATGGTTGCCCGAAGTTTGGGCTACAGCTTTGCGGAAACCTTTTTAAAGGTAACCTTGCCTATTGCTAAGGTGGGTGTTCTTTCCGCCTTGGTTGTCGCCTTTGCCCGTTCTTTCGGGGCCTTTGGGGCCGTTTTAGTCTTTGCGGGTGGGGTTTACATGAAAACCGAAACCCTGCCGGTTGGTATCTTTTTAAACATCTCTTACGGTAATTTGGAAAGGGCCACCGTTATGGGTTTAATTCTTATGGTGGTCTCCCTCGTTTGCTTACTTTTGTTTGAAACCTTTGCGGGGAAAAACAAATGAAGAGCTACCTCTCGGTGGAAAATTTAACGGTTGAAAGAGGAAATTTTGAACTTAAAGGGATAACATTCTCCCTTCCAAAGGGGGGTATTACCGTCATTTTGGGACCTTCGGGGAGTGGAAAGTCCACCCTTTTGGAAACGGTTGCCGGTTTTATAAAACCCCTAAGGGGAAGTATAAAACTTGAAGGAGAGGATATAACCAATTTGCCTCCCGAAAAGAGGAAAATAGCGGTCGTTTACCAAGATTTTGCCCTCTTTCCCCACCTGAATGTATTTGAAAACATAGCCTTCGGCTTAAAGAAAGTGGTAAAAAGCCACTTTGGGATTAAAAAGGAAGTTCTAAAGATAGCAAAAGAGCTGAAAATAGACCACCTTTTGAAAAGGAAGGTTAAAACCCTAAGCGGGGGAGAAAAGCAGAGGGTAGCCTTGGCTAGGGCTTTGGTGGTAAGGCCCAAACTTTTACTCCTGGACGAACCCTTTTCCGCCCTAGACCCCCAAAATAGGGGATTACTTAGAACCCTTATAAGGAAATTGGTAAAAGAGAAAGAGGTTACCACCCTTTGCGTTACCCACGATGTTACCGACGCCCAAAATTTGGGTGAGCAAATAATCGTTATGGCTAAGGGAGAACTTTTGGAAAAGGGAACACCCCAAGAGGTTTTTTTTAAACCGAAAAACCCCTTTGTGGCCAAATTTTTAGAGGTTAACACCTTGGAGGGAAGGGTTTTAAAGGTATTTAAAAACCTCTTGGAGGTTGAGGTTGCCAAGGGTCAACCCTTAGAGATTTCAAGTTTTGAAGGGAACCCCCGAGAGGGGGACAGGGTTTTACTCCTTTTCCGTCCCGAGTTTGTAAAGCCCTGCGGGAAGTCTCCGAAAAACCGTCTAAGGTGCGAGTTAAAAGGGGTTACCTACGAAGGTTTTTTAGTGAAACTCATCCTAAACTGCGGTGGAAGTGAAATAAAGGCACTCTTTCCCTTTATAGAGCTAAAGGGGAGGGATAGGGAGATTTGTGTTGAGGTGGAAAGGGAATTTATTCACGCGAGGCGATAATATCCCCTTATGGAAGAACTTAAAAGGTTGGCTATCAATGAGGAAGGTTTTGCCTTTGACCCCGAAACCGGCAATTCTTTTGTTCTAAACCAAACGGGATTATTTATAGTAAAGAAACTCCGCGAGGGACTAAGTGAGGAAAAAATAATAAATGAAATCCTTAAAGAGTTTGAAGTGGAAGAGGAAACCGCCCGTAGGGATTTTTACGACTTTATGGAACAGCTTAGGATTTTGGGACTTATAGATAACAAGTAGGGCTTAATCCTATGGGTGAGATTAAAGTGGCAGTTTCGGGAATAAATGCGGTGGAGAATCCGGGTCCCGGGGTAGGGGTTTCCATATGAAGTGGTTAATAGACAAATCCTACCTAATGCCCTATCCTTCCCAAGGTGCCGACGCCTTCATGTAGTCCAATGGGGTTATCCCGTTTTAGTCCAAGAGGTGGTCAAGGGAGAAAAACTAAACCTCGTAAGTGTGGGAGAAGGAGAGGGGGAACACTTTGGGTTTTTAAACATTAAAAAACTCCAAAATGATTGCCTCGGCGGAAAACTTTGTAAGAGAATTTAAATGGCGGGGAGCCTTTGAACTGGAATGCATCTACACCCCCGAAGGGGAGGTTTACCTCCTAGAGATAAATACCCTTTTTCCCGCGTGGGTATACTTTGCAACAGGAGCGGGTGTAAATCTTCCAGCCGGGCTTTTAATGGCTGCTTTGGGAGAGGAACCCCCTAGGGACTGGAATTACAAATTTGGCAAACTCTACGTAAGGTTTAGCGATGACTTTGTAACCGATATAGATTTGTTTCATAAGGATAAGCACTTATGGGGAGGCTTAGTTTAAACCCCTACCTTTGGGGGTTGAAGCTCAGAAAATACCTCTACCGAAAGGGTTTTTTTAAAACTTGCCGACCACAGGCGAAAGTTATTTCGGTGGGAAACCTCTCGGTTGGGGGAACGGGTAAAACCTCTACCGTTTTTCACCTTGCCAAACACCTCAAGGGAAAGGGGATAAAGGTTGCCATCCTCTTAAGGGGGTACGGAAGGGAAACCAGAGGTACCCTTTTGGTTTCCGATGGCAAAAAACCCCTTGTAGGTGTAAGGCAATGCGGGGATGAAGCCTTTTTGTATGCAAAATTACTAAAGAATATTCCCGTGGTCGTTGCGGAAAACCGTTGCGGCGGTGCCAAGATGTTGGAAGAACTTTTTTCGCCCGAAGTTATACTACTGGACGACGGATTTCAACACCTTAGGATAGAAAGGGATTTTGATATAGTGCTGATAACTTCCCGAGATCTAAACGACAAAGTCCTGCCCTTTGGAAGACTTAGGGAACCCCTATCGGTCTTAAAGGAAAGGGGCGATTACTGTCTCTTTTCAAAAACACAAAAACCCCATAGGGGGTTGGAAAACTTTTGCTCCTCTTTGGGTAAAAAGTTCGGTTATCTTACCTTAAAGGGTTTTAAGCTCTTAGACCATCGCCTTAGGGAGGTGGATTTTTCCTCCCTAAAAGGGGGAAAAGTTGGAGTAGTTTCCGCCTTGGGCGACAACGAAACCTTTTTAAAACAGGTAAGGGAGCTGGCGCAAATTTACGGTTTTGAAATAACCAAAGAGGTTCAATTTAGAGACCACCACCCCTACCGGAACTTTAAACCCGACCAAAACCTCATTTGGATAACCACCTTCAAAGATTTCTTTAAGATAGGAGGTGAAAATCTATTTATCCTTGAAAGGGAATTGGTTTTACCCTCCAACCTGCTGGAGGAAGTGGAAAAATTGTTTTCCTAAAAATGGCTATCCTCATTTTGGCGGAAAAACCTTCCCAAGCTAGGGATTACGCCAAAGCCTTTAAAAACTGTAAAAAGAAGGAAGGTTATATAGATTGCGGGAAGGTTCTAATAACTTGGGCTATCGGACACCTATTTGAGATAAACGACAATATAGCACCCAAACGGTGGAGCTTGAAGAGTTTGCCCATTTTCCCCCAGAGGTTTAAGCTTAAGCTAAAACGGGGGGCGGGAAAACAATTTAAGCTGATAAAAGGACTTTTAAAGAGGGTGGATGAGGTATGGATAGGAACCGACCCTGGAAGGGAAGGGGAACTTATAGCAAGGGAAATTCTCCTAATGGCAGGGTGGAAAAATTGGAATAAGGTTAAACGGATATGGACGTCCGAAGCTCTTACCCCCGAGGTGGTAAAAAAAGCCCTTAAAAACCTCAAACCGGCCAAAGAGTTTGACGGGCTTTATTACTCCGCTTTGGCTCGGCAACATGCGGATTGGATTGTGGGGATAAACCTCACCCGCCTAGTCTCTCTAAAGGCTAACGATAACACCGTTTGGTCGGTAGGAAGGGTACAAACTCCCACCTTAAGGATTTTGGTTGAAAGGGAAAACGAGATTAAAAAATTCAAACCCACCCCCTACTGGGTTATAAAGGCCCTATTTGAAAAGGAGGGAAAAACTTTTAGCGGTATTCTGGTTTTGTCCAAAGAAGATTTAAAAGCTTTGGAAAACCAAAGGGGGGAAGAGGAGGAGGAAAGTCAAACCTTTGTGGGGAGTGCGATAAAGGATAAAAACCTCGCCATTGGGATTTATGAAGAAATCAAAAAGTTCCTCTACGGGGTGGTGGAAAAGGTAGAAAAGAGGTTAAAAAGGGAACTTCCACCGCCTCTACATTCGCTAACGACCTTGCAAAGGGAAGCAAACAAGATTTTCGGTTACTCCGCCCAAAAGACCTTAAAGATTGCCCAAAGGCTTTACGAACACTACAAGGTAATTTCCTATCCGAGAACCGATAGCCAATATTTGGCAGAAAGCAACAAACCGTTGGTTAAAGAGGTTTTAAAAAAACTCGGAAAGGAAGAACTTTTACCGGCGGTGGATAAAGTTGGAAATAGGGTTTTTAACGACAAACGCCTAACCGACCACCACGCCATTATTCCGCTTGAACCACCCCCCGAAAGGCTTACCGAAGAGGAAAGGAACCTTTATCACCTTATCTACCGTAGGTTTATAGGAGCCTTTATGTCCGTCTACGAGTATGAGGTAACCACCGCATTTATAAAGGTGGGGAATTACCTCTTTGTAAGCCGGGGCAAAGTGGACATAAACTTAGGTTGGAAAGGTTTGTATAGGGAAACTAAAAAGGAAACAACCAACCTTCCGCAACTACAAAAAGGGGAAAAGGTTAAAAAGTTAAAAACCCTATTGGAGGAAAAGAAAACCCACCCCCCGCCGAGGTTTAGCGAGGGAAGTCTTTTGAAACTTATGGAGAAACTCGGTTTGGGAACTCCCTCCACAAGGTCGCAAATAATAGAGACTCTAAAAAAGAGGGGTTACGTAACCCTAAAGGGAAAGAGGCTAATCCCCACCTCCAAAGCCTTGGAATTAATAAAACTTTTGGAAAACTCCGAAGTTACTTCTCCCGAAATGACCGCAAAATGGGAAAGAAAATTGGAAGAGATCCACATAAAGGGGTTATACTATAAAGGTTATAAAAACTTTTTGGATGAAATAAAAGATTTTGTCTTTTTGGAAGTTGGAAGATTTGTGGGATAAATTTTTTCGTTATGTTAGAAAGTTTAAAGTATATTCCCTTTTTTTAAAAACCTACCTGAGGATATATTGAAAAAAATAGAAGAGATAGCCCTTCCAATAACGGAAGACAAAAAGAGGATAGAAATACTTAACGGGAACGCCCTTAGGGAGCTTGTTGGGGACTTTTGATTTCTCCGTTGAAATTTATAATTTCCTCCACCCTATAAGGAACATCTCTTTTAGACTCGTAGTAGGTTCTTATAACAACCTCCGCAATAATACCGGTGGAAAGGAGCTGAAGTCCACTCAAAAATAGAAGAACCCCCAAAATAAGTAAAGGTCTCCCCCCTATACTTTCCCCGAAGAATAGTTTTTCCACCGTAAGGTAGAGCAGTATCAAAAATCCCACCGCGAGGAGGAATAAACCGGTGCTACCGAAAATATACATAGGCTTGTTTAGGTAATCGTTCAAAAACTTTACCAGGAATATGTCTAGTATAACCCTTACGGTCCTCCCTATGCCGTATTTACTTTTTCCGTGAATTCTGGGACGGTGATTAACCACTATTTCCGTAATTTTTGCCCCGAAACTTTTAGCCACCGCGGGCAAGAAACGGTGCATATCGCCGTAAAGTCGAAAATTTTTGGCAATCTCTTTTCTATAAGCCTTAAGGGTGCAACCGTAATCGTGGAGATGAACCCCTGTAACTTTGGATATTAGCCAGTTGGCTATTTTGGAGGGTAAAATCCTCGTAATAAAGGAATCTTTTCTATTTTTCCTCCACCCGCTTACTATATCGTAACCCTCCTTTATCTTCTCAAGAAGTTTAGGTATATCGTGGGGGTCGTTTTGAAGGTCTCCGTCCATGGTAATTATTACATCCCCTTGGGCGTATCTGAACCCCGCATACATGGCGGCGGTTTGCCCGTAGTTCTTCCTAAACCTTATAACCTTTACTTTTTTATCCTCAAGAGCCATTTGCTTTAATATCTCGTAACTTCGGTCGGTAGAACCGTCGTCCACAAAAATAATCTCATATTCGTAAGGGAGACTTTTCAAAACCTCCCTTAGTTCCTCGTAAAGGGGCTTTATATTTTCCTCTTCGTTGTATACGGGAATAACCACCGAGACGGTTTTTATCTCCTTCATATCCAAAGGAGGAAAATTTTAAGGAGAGGGGTCTATTTTTAACTCCCCTACATAGACATAACCTTTTGCCAAACCCAAACGGGTTTTTACCTCAATCAACCTAACCGTTGTGGGAACTGTAAAAACTTTTGCTTGAGCCAAAACTTGGTAAATCTGTTTTAGGGCAAACCCTAGGGAGTTGTAATTCTCTTTTGGAATTTTTCCCAAGTTGGCAAAGGTATCTCTTTTAAGCCTCTCAAGAAAATCGTTAAAGTCTTTGGAATTTTCGTAGTAGTTTTCCAAAACGCTGAGAAGGCCCTCTTTTTGAGACCTATATAGGATATATAGAAGCATATATGGGTTATCAAGGGGATAATAAAGGTTGTGGTATGGAATTATTTTTAGGGTTACCGATTTTTCCCTGGCGTTTTTTAAAATCTCTTTCCACTTTTGGTAACAAACCTTACAGTAAGGATTCCAAACCAAGTATACCGTTTCCCTTCCCTTTGTAAGGGAAACCGGAAGATTAGCGGAAAAGGCAATCCTTTCAAAGTCCAAAACCCAAGTGACGTTTTCCAGGGGATATTCTTTTCCCTTAGGGGGTATTAAGGGATAAGCTTTTTCGCCGTCCACTTTATAGGCCGAGGTAAACAAGACTTCCCCTTTGGGGGAAAACCACAAATAGCGCCTAAAAACCGCGTGGTCTACTTGGGAATAAAACCTTACGAGGTATTTCTTTAAATCTTTATCCTCCGAAGGGATTACCAAGTATATGTCCAATACTTCCCAAGATGGAGGAAAAACCGACCTTAAAATCTTTTCCTGGAACTCTCTTTCTTCTCCCTTTAGGGGGATGTAGCTTTCGTTTGGGGCTTTGGGAGGGGGCAAAGGTGAAGAACTTTCCTCTCCGCAAGAAAAGAATAAGAAAGCGGTAAAGGTAAGGGCAAAAATTCTGAAAAACATAAAGTAATAGACTATAGATTAGAAATAGCCGACCTTGGAAACGGTTAGCATCCTAAGGCGAGGAGATGCTTGAAAATATCCCCAGTGTGGGAGAGCTGATAGATTAAAAACCTTTAATGGCAGACGGCGTTGTCAAAAAGAGCGATTTAGTTGTTAGACATTACAAAAATGGACTTTGGGTTGTTATAAAACCCCGGAAGGATACCCAAGTGGTGTCCCTCCAAGTGTGGTTTAAGGTGGGTTCGGTTTACGAAAGGGAAAAGGAAAGGGGTATAGCCCACTTTTTGGAACATATGCTTTTTAACGGAAACGATAAATACGCCTACGGGGAGGCAGAGGCTCTTATTGAAAGTTTGGGCGGACAAATAAATGCCGCCACTTCCAAGGAATATACCTACTACTACATAAATATAGCCTCCCCCTACTGGAAAGAGGGTTTGGATGTCCTCTTTCACCTTACGATGAGGGCGACCCTTGAAGAGAAGATGATAGAAAAGGAGAAACCTATAGTTTTGGAGGAACTTTACAGGGCTAAGGACAACCCCCTAACTCTACTTTGGTGGGGTTTTGAAAAGGAAGTTTATAAGGTTTCACCCTTTCGCCACCCTATTATAGGTTACGAAAAAACTATAAAGAACTTTACGAGGGATTTACTTTTGGAGTTCTACCGCAGTTTTTACCAACCGAGAAATGCCGCCGTGGTAATTGTTGGAAACATCGATCCCAAAGAGGTTCTGGAGTTTATAGAAAACACTTTTGTGAGTGAACCTTCCCGACCCGTTCCAAAGAGGGTTATTCCCGAAGAACCTCCCCAGCTGAAGGTCCGAAGTAAAACCTTAAAAGACCCCCGCATCGGTCCGGATAAATGTTATTCCGTCATAGGGTGGAGAATTCCACCCCTCGCAACCTTGGAGGATTACGATATTCTAGTTTTAAACGAAATTCTTTCAGGGGGTAGGACTTCGCTTCTTTATAAGAAGCTCCGCGAAAGGGGGATAGTTTACGGTGTAAACTCCTACGACTTTGAAAGAAGCAGGGACAACATCTTTGTAATATTCGCCAGTATGCATCCCCAAAATTTGGAACTCTACAAACGGGAACTGTTTAAGCTGTTGCAAGAGCTTTACGATAAATTAACTCAAGAAGAGTTAGAAAAATACAAAAAAAGGCTCATAAATTCGGAAATTTTTGAAAAGGAAGAGGTAGAAAACGAGGCGAGTTTTTACGGATACTCGCTTACCGTTGCGGGAAAGCTAAACTACGCCCTATACTTCTTTGAAAACATAAAAAAGGTGGAGGTTAAACACATAAAACAGGTTTTGGAAAAATACATTTTGAAGAAACCTTATTCGGAAGTTACCCTCCTACCCTCTTAGAAAGTTTTAAAATTTTTGATAAATTTGACCTTCCTTTAAACCCCTTCTTGAAATATAGCCTTAAAGCCCTTCTATTTTCCCTTTTAACTTCCAATTCTAATACTTCAAGTTTACACCTTTTTGCAACCTCCTCAATAATGTTTAGAAGTTCGCTTCCTATTCCCCTTTGGGATAGAAATGGATTTTTATAAAGCCCAATCTTGGCTTTTACACCCGTTACAGTTAAGGAAACGACCCCCAAAATAGTTTTATCCTTTTTTACCAACCAATAGGCGGTTTTTTTCTCTAATCTTAATTTTTCCCTAAATTGTAGATGTTCCTTTAAAGGAATAAAACTCCGAAAGGAGGCTATGGCTACACTTTTGTGGTTCCTCATTTTTTGAATAAAAAAATAAACGTGGGGAGGTGTTTGTAAAAAGTTTAGCAATGTATAACCCCTTAAAGAAAAAGATTTTTTAAAGAGCAAACACATAAAAAAATTTTAATCTATCAAATCCCACGTTAAAGGAGTTCCCGCTTTAATATCTTTGCGGGCCCTTTTTTTACCAACTATTTGGTTGTAATATTTGGGATGCAATCCGTAGCCGGGACGGATGGAACGGACATTCTCGGGTGTAAAAAGTTCCCCTTTCTTTACATCTTTTACGACAAAAAGGGACCTACCGAAAACCCTTCCCTTTTTCATCTCTTCGGAAAGTTTGTATACCCCATCTCCCAATGCCTTTTTGGCCGACCTGACCGCAATAACCATCTCTTTAAACTCTTCGGGTGTTAAAGAGAACTCCTTATCGGGAGAGTCTATTTTTTTAGACAAAATGAAGTGTTTCTCTATAAGAACCGCTCCCAAGGTTGTTGCAACTACGGGAACGGTAATCCCTTCCGTATGGTCGGATAGTCCTACGGGTACTCCAAATAGTTCTTTTAATTTCGGGATGACACTTACATTCGCTTCCTCCAAAGGTGTAGGATAGGCACTGGTGCACTTTAGGAGGATTATCTGCTCGTTACCTACCCTTTTACATGCATTTATAGCTTCCTCTATATCCGCTAAAGTTGCTATCCCCGTTGATATTATTACCGGTTTACCTTTGGATGCCACATACTCTATTAAAGGGATATCGGTAATTTCAAACGAGGCTATTTTATAAGCGGGGATATCCAAATCTTCCAAAAAATCCACCGCACTTTTATCAAAAGGTGTAGAAAAGAAAATTAACCCCAACTTTTCGGCAAGTTCCTTAAGTTCATAGTGCCACTCCCAAGGGGTATAGGCTTCCCTATATAACTCGTATAGGGTTTTTCCATCCCAAAGAGTTCCTCCCTTAATTTTGAAATATTCGTTGTCAAAGGGCGCGGTAATGGTATCGGGAGTATAGGTTTGAAGTTTTACCGCATCCGCCCCCGCCTCCTTCATTGCATATATCGTCTCTTTAGCCAACTCAAGACTTTGCTTATGATTGGCGGACAATTCTGCGACAATGAGGATATCCTTTTCAAGGTCAAAATTACCAATTTTGACACCCATTGGAACTAATCTATTACACTTATGGATTTACTCCCGTTTGAAACCGCTTTGGAACTGATTTTAGGTTCGGTAAACCGAACTACTCCCACCGAAAGGCTTCCCCTTGAGCTGGCGGTAGGAAGAATTCTGGCGAAAGATGTGAAGGCTACTTTTAACTATCCGATATTTGACAATTCGGCCATGGATGGTTTCGTTTTACGCAGTAGCGATACAAAAAATGCCTCCCCCGAAAATCCCGCAGTTTTGGAAGTGGTTGGGGAAATCTCAACGGGGGAGTTTTGCGAAACCCCTTTAGAGGAAGGAAAAGCTTACAAAATTTTTACCGGTGCACCCTTGCCCCCCGGTGCGGATGCGGTTATAGAAATAGAAAAGGTAAAGGTTGAGGATAACAGGGTTTATATAAAAGAACCGGTAAAAAGTGGAAGCAATATAAGAAAGGCGGGAAGTTACGCCAAATTGGGGGAAGTAATCGCCCAAAAGGGAGAGGAAATTACTCCCGGAAAAATAGGGGTTTTAGCCGCCTTCGGGATAGGTTACGTTGCAACCTACTTAAAACCGAAAGTGGCAATAGTTTCAACCGGTAGCGAGCTTAGGGAACCATGCTTACCCCTTTTGAAACCCGGTGAGGTTTATAACTCCAACTCCTACGCCCTAACCACCGCGGTAAACCGGAATGGAGGTTTGGCAACTAACTTGGGGAGTGTGGAGGATGACTACCAACGCCTTAAGGAGTTTTTGCAAAATACACTTTACGAGTTTGACATTTATATAACCACCGGTGGTGTTTCTATGGGTGAGAAGGATTTCGTCAAATTCCTCGTAAAGGAGTTGGGTATAGACGTTAAGTTTCACAAGGTTAGGATAAAACCGGGAAAACCCACCCTTTTTGGAACTTACGATAACGGACGGAGGCTCTTTTTCGGATTGCCGGGCAACCCCGTTTCCTCCTTGGTGAATTTCTATCTACTTGTCTATCCCGCCATTAGAAAAATCCAAGGGGCAAAGGATCTTTTCAAACCCAAAGTTAAGGCCGTTTTGACCAAAGACTTTAAAAGGAAAAACGCCCAAAGGAGGGAATACATAAGGGTTAGGGTAAACTTCGGGGAAGACGGTACCGTTTACGCCGAACCTTATAAAAATACCTCTTCGGGAGATATGCTCTCAATGGGATTTGCCAACGGAGTTGCTGCTATCTACGAAGGGGTTAAAGAGGTTGGTAAGGGACAAACCGTAGAGGTTATTCTCTTTTAACCTTCCCCCTTTAATAGATATCCGCATATTTTCCCAATTTGGTTTTTAAAATGTTTAGGTTATTGGCGTTGGGTAAGACCCAATACTCCCTACCCAGCTCTATTTCAAAAACTCTCCCGTCGGAGCTATAGACCGTAATATAGGTGGGAATTCCCTCGTAAGGGTCGGAAAGTCTCCTTAAAAACTTCTTAAGTTTTTCCAAAAATTGACCGTTTATAACCTTTTCGGGAAACCTTAAGACTATTTTCAGTCTCTTTTCAACATCTTCGGGTATTAATATCTTTTTCACCATTAGTTTTCTCTTATCGGTTTCAAAGTCGGTTACCAGAGTACCTTCTACAACTACTACCGCGTCCTCTTGAACTTTATCTTTCAAAACCTCATAGGTTTGGGGAAATATTACACACTCCACGAGACCCGTTTTGTCTATCAGGTTAAAGAGAGCCATATATTTGCCCGAACGGGTTCTCTTTTCCTCCAAGTCAACTATAACACCGGGAATGGAAACCTCATAAAGGCTCTCTTCCTCTTCAATGTCTTCTATTCTCGTTTTAAATCTTTTCAGTAGGTGGGGATATTTATCAAGCGGGTGACCGCTTATGTAGAATCCCAAAAGTTGCCTTTCCCTCCTTAGTAGCTCTAGAAAGTTTTCCACTTTAGGGGTCTCTTTCTCCTTATTACTTTCGGAGATAAACAGGATATTTTGGCCAACCGACAGGGAGAGTTTTTCCTGGGAACGAACCTTTTTGAGTAATACCTCCCTACTTTCGCCGGTAAAGTCAAAAGCTCCCGCTTCTATAAGAGCTTCTATAACTTTTTTATTGACCTTACGTTTATCCACTTTCTTAATGAAGTCCACCAAAGACTTAAATTTTCCGTATTTTTTTTTCGCTTCCTTTATAGCCTTGGCCGCCTCTTCGCCAACCCCTTTTATTTTGGACAACCCGTAACGGAGGTAAATTTTTCCCTCCTTCTCTTCTAAGGTAAAGTGAATATCGGATTTATTAATATCGGGAGGCAGGAATTCAAACCCAAAAAGTTTCGCGTCCTTTATTAGCGCAATGAATTTGTTTTCGTTTTTCTCCGTAGAGAGCTTAACCGCAAAAAAGACACCGGGATAGTAGGTTTTAAAGTAGGCGGTTTGGAATGAAACATAGGCGTACGCCGTGGAGTGGGATTTATTAAAGGAATAGGAGGCAAACTTTTCAATACTGTTCCACAGTTCCTCTATTTTCTTTCTGTCGTAGCCCCTCTTTGCCGCTCCCTCTATAAATTTGTCCCTCATCTGCTTCATTAGGTCTTTTTTCTTTTTACCTATCGCCTTCCTAAGGGTATCCGCCTCTCCGGGGGTAAAGCCCGCCAAGATTTGCGCCATTCTCATAATCTGTTCCTGGTAAGCCCATATTCCGTAGGTCTCTCTTAAGATAGGCTCCAGTTCGGGAAACTCATAGGTTATTTTCTCCTCGCCGTGCTTTCTCCTGATGAAACTATCAATCACTCCCGACTTTAAAGGACCCGGTCGGTACAGGGCCAAAACCGCAATGAGGTCGTCGAAACGGTCGGGTTTTAACCTAAGGAGGAGGTTTTGCATCCCCCTGCTCTCCAGTTGAAAAACCCCGGTAGTTTTTCCACTCTTTAAAAGTTCATACACCTTTGGATCTTCGTAATCCAGGTTTAGGAGGTCGATTTCTTTACCGTATAGCCGTTTTACCATCTTCTTCATTAAATCCAACTCGGTTAGAGTCTTCAGTCCCAACAAGTCCATTTTGAGTAGTCCCAACCCTTCCAATGCACCCATGTCGTATTGGGTGGCGACTGCAAGATTTTCCTTCTTGGTCTCTTTATCCTTATCATTGCGGGCAAAAAGGGGAACCAGCTCCTTAAGAGGTTTAGGTGCTATTACCACACCCGCCGCGTGGAAACCGGTGTGTCGGGTAAGTCCCTCCAGTTTTTTACCAATTTCCACCGCCTTCTTTAGGGAGGGGTCGGAGTTAATGATCTCTCTAAACTTTATAACCGCATCTTCTATGTCGGGTCTTTCGCCGTATTTTTCCTTTAGCTCCCCAAGGGTCCAGTCACTCATCTCCTCTAAGGAGAGTTGGGAACCTTGGGTTTCCCCTTGGGGGATGAGTTTGGCAAGTTTATCCGCCTTTTCTAAGGGAACCCCCAAAGCCCTGCAGACGTCCCTTATAACCGATTTCGACTTTAGGACGTTGTAGGTTATAATTTGGCTAACGTTGTCTTTTCCGTATTTTTGACGGACGTAGTTTATAACCTCTTCCCTCCTTTCCTGACAAAAGTCCACGTCTATATCGGGCATGGAGACCCTATCGGGATTTAAAAACCTTTCAAAAAGTAGGTCGTGCTTTATCGGGTCTATGTCGGTGATACCCAAGGCGTAGGCAACCAACGACCCACCGGCGGAATTGTGGATAGAAACAGCCGATGTTGTATAAGAATGGTCAAAAGGAACGGTAATATCGTAAACCTTACCTTTGTAGGGTACCTTTTCAACCTTCTTAATCTTGAGGTAGATATGCTTTTTGTCCACGAAAAATGTGTCGTTTCTAAAGGAACCCCGATGGGTTAGTTTTATAGGGAAGCCTTTAAAGGCTTCATTCCAAAGGAGTAGTTGTTTTCCCGAAATATTGAGCGAGTATTGGGGATTCCAACTCTCCCTTTGCTTTTTTTCTACCGTTATTGAAGCCCAAAAACCGAACCTCGCCAGCAAAAGTCGGAGTTGATAAGCCAAGCTCTTTGAAGGGGTTATGTATTTTATATTGCCGGTTTTTGAACTTCTACCCCCTTTTCTAAAAATACAGGCTATCAATGTCTTTACATATTTGTCCTTACCGTTTAAAACAATTTCCGAGGGAATCTGTTTGTTTATAGCCTTATCTCCGCAAAGTTTACGCAAAAATTGGGCAACTATTTTGGATTTAAACTCGACTTTTAAAGTGTTATTGAGACGGTCTATTTTCCCCTTCAAGTTAAAAACTTTCTCAAATAACCCGAGAAGTTCTTGGGCGTATTCTTCCCCCTTTGTTGGAAAATTAAAAATTATAACTCCACCCTTTTCGTCTATATCTGTGTATTTCTCCGAGATGAAGCAACCCAAAATTTTTGCAAGAAATTCGTCAAATTTAACAAATCGGGGAATTTTTACAGGTTGAAATCCAGTTGTCTCCCTTTCGTCGTAGATAAATCTTTCATCCCACCTCAGAGTTTTGCCTTTTTCTATGAACCTTAGGAGGTCATAAACTATTTCCTTATTGGTAGACCTCTGTCTTGGAAAAACGAGGAAATCATCCTTTTTTAGTTTCCCCGCGGAAATCCAAACTAAGCGGTTTTCCCCGTCTTGGAGTGCCAAAACTTTGTGGTCTTCCGTCAGGGTAAGAACTTCGTTTCCAACTTCCACCCTTACAAGGGTCTCCTCTACATCGTATTCAAACTTTTGAAGGACCGGAAGAACCGCACCCCTATGGGTTAAAACAAAATCGCCAACCGAAATATCCTTTATAGGTTTGAGAGCCCCACTTCCGAGCATTACCTGGGTTTCGGGTAGAACACACCCCCTACCGGGTCCCACCGGAATACCTTTGTTTCTAGCCCAGTTTATAAAGTCTTGAACTATGAGGAAGTAACCGGGGAAACCCATTTTGGATATAACGTCCATTTCGTATTCCAACCTTTCCCAGTAGAGGTTGTCGTCCCTTGCCTGCCCTTTGGCTATCCGCTTCTTGAGACCCTCTATTGCCAGTTTTTTAAAGTAACTTTCCAAAGTTTCCCCTTTGGGAACCTCGTATACGGGCATTTTGTATTCTTTGTTTTCAAAATACTCCAAGCGGTCCGACACCTTTTCCGCAACTTCCAATGTGTTGAGTAAAGCTTTTTCCCAACCATCAAAGGTATTTTCAAATCTTTTCCAAACCTCTTCGGGGGATGCGAAGTGAAGCTCCATCCTTTGAAGTTTTTGTCCGTAGGGAGATTGCAAAAGTTCCCGATAAGTTGTTTTCATCTGAAGGGCGGTCAGAATGTTGTGGGCTACCTTATCTTCGGGCTTAAGATAGTGAACGTCCCAGGTCGCAATGAGTTTTAAACCGTGTTTTTTTGCCAAATCTATTAAAACCCGGTTGGCTATCTTTTGTTCTTCAAGGTCGTGGGGTTGGAGTTCCACATAAAGGTCTTCTTTTCCAAAAATATCTACCAATTTTAGGAGCCACTTTTCCGCCTCTTTTTCCTCACCTTTGGATGCATAATAAGTTGGTAACCCCTTGAGGCAAGCGGTTAAACATATCAAACCTTCACTATACCGATTTAAAACTTCCAAGTCTATCCTCGGTTTTTGGTGCAAACCCTCGGTGTAACCTATGGTGGTAAGAGTTCTCAAGTTTTTAAAACCGGTATCGTCCTTGGCTATAAGGATTATATGATTGTTTTTGGTATCGGTATAGTTATCCTCCCTAACTTTGCCGGACTTGTTCTTGCGCGAACCTTTGGTAATATAGGCCTCTATACCTATTATTGGTTTAAGGCCCCACTCTTTCAAAGTGGTATAGAATTGGTAGGAACCGAATAGGTTTCCGTGGTCGGTTATAGCCACCGCCTTGTAGCCGAGATTTTGGGCATACTCGGGAAGTTCCTTTATCTTTATAGCCCCGTCCAGTAGGGAAAACTGGGTGTGCAGGTGAAGGTGAACGAATTCTTTTTTAAACCCCATCGGTAGAATTAAATGTAAAGCTCAAGCTACCGCATAATCCTTTAGTTAATGCCCAATATTAGACTCCCTAGCCATGTCGCCTTTATTATGGACGGAAACGGTAGATGGGCTAAAAAAAGGGGTCTTCCCCGAATATACGGACACGCGGAAGGGGTAAAAAGTGCGGAAAGAATTATTCAGACTGCAAAGGAGTTGGGAATTAAATACTTAACCTTTTACGCCTTCTCAACCGAAAATTGGAAACGTCCCGAGGAGGAAGTGAATTTCCTTATGGAACTCCTGAGGTGGTACCTAAGGGAAAAAATACCCTCCTTTGTAGAGGATGACATAAGGATCTCCTTCATAGGAAGGAGGGATAGGATTCCCCAAGAGACCTTAAAGTGGATGGAAAGGGCTGAAAAAGAGACCGCCCGCTGTGGGTCGCTTTGGGTCTTTGTTGCCGTGGATTACGGTGGTAGGGACGAGCTGGTTAGGGCCGTAAACCGTATCATTTCGGAGAAAAAACGGAAGGTGGATGAGAAACTGATAAGGCGATATTTAGACCTTCCATTGGAAGTTCCCGACCCCGATTTGCTCATAAGAACTGCGGGGGAAAAGAGGGTATCTAACTTCCTCTTGTGGTATCTCAGCTATACTGAATTTTACTTTGCCGACGTTCTTTGGCCCGATTTTGGCAAGGAGGAGTTTTTAAAGGCTTTACAAGATTTTTCCAAAAGGGTTAGAAAATTCGGAGGTTTATTTCCCGATGAGGAAGAAAATAGTTAGACAACTGATAGAGGTCGGTAGATTCCTGTTTTTCTCGGGAGTGGTGGACTACTTTTCGGGAAATCTTTCCGTAAGGTGGAAAGATACAATCTTTATCACCCGTTCGGGAAGTCCTTTACCCCTTCTGACTCCCCAGGATATTTTGGAAGTACATCCCAAAAAACCTCTGGTGGGAAAACCCTCCTCCGAATTTATCGTCCACAGGGAGGTTTACGAAAGGACAACCTTAAAGGCGGTAGCCCACGCCCATCCACCTTCGGTTGTAAAGCTGGCGTTTAACCTCAAAGGGGATTCCTTTATTCCCCGCGACAACGAGGGAAGATCTCTTTTAAGAGAAATACCCATTTTGAGGCTTAAAAAACCTTCCGCCAGTAGGGAATTGGCGGAGGCGGTGGCTTCCACTTTAAAATGGTTTCCTTGTGCAATAATCTACTCCCACGGGGTTTTTTGCGGAGGAGAAACGTTAAAGGAAGCGGCGGGATGCATAACCGCCCTTGAAAATTCCGCCAAGTTGCTACTTTGAAGTCTCTACTTTAGTTTCTTCTTTTCTTTTGGGGTTATAGGTTCCCTCAATAATCTCCAGGGCCACCACCAGCTGTTTATCCAGCTTCGGCTCTAAAACCACCTTACCGTAACCTATATTTTCCTTTATCCTCTTTTCCCTTATAAACTTATATAGCTTTTCCCATTCCTCGTTGGTCATTTTTACAACCACATCGGGGGTTATACCTTTTTTATCAAGCATTCTACCCTTTGGAGTGTAGTAAAAGGCGGTGGTGATTCTGACAGCCCCGTATTTACCATTTTCCAAGGGTATTAAATTTTGAACGCTGAATTTTCCAAACGTTTTTTCTCCGACCAAAATAGCCCTTTTATAATCCTGCAAACATCCCGAAAATAATTCCGAAGCGGAGGCACTTCCCCTATTCACGAGAATTACCAATTTTAAGTTTTTCGGAACTATGGGAGGGTTTTTAGATTTAAAAAGTCCCTTTACCACCCTTCCCTTTATGGTAACCACCGTTTTCCCGGGAGGCAAAAAGAGGTCGGCCACCTTTACCGCCTGGTCTAAAAATCCACCGGGGTTGTTCCTTACATCCAAAATAAGACCTTTAATCTTTTTTTCCAAAAGACTTTTTAGGGCTTTCTTTAATTCCTCGGCGGTATCGGGTTGAAACCGAACTATTTTTATGTAACCTATCTTGG
>DTXZ01000062.1 GCA_012962155.1 Aquificales bacterium | reverse complement strand
TTTTTTCGCCCTCAAAAATATGCGTGTTTAATATTTTACAAAATTTTGAATAGTCCATCATGGTTTATTCCCCAGATTTAAATATTGTTGAATTTTTCTTTCATTAACTTGTGGTTTATCAATTATTTTCAGAGGTTTCTCAAATCTCTTTTTTATCCATTCTACATATTTGGGGTTTATTTCAATCATTACGAAATTTCTCTTTAAAGCTTTAGCTACATACCCAGTTCTTCCTGTTCCTGCTATTGGGTCTAGTATTAAATCCCCTTCATTGGTAGATGTAAGAATTACTCTTTTTAATAATTCAATAGACTTCTGAGTGGAATGAACTTTTTTTCCTTTTTCGTCTTTTAACCTTTCTTTACCATTACATAAAGGCAATACCCAGACATTAGCTCCTATTTTCCCAATACCCTGCTGGAGGTTAAAAGCTGACATGGTCGCTAGATTTTTAAAGAGCTGTCAATTAGGGAAGGGAAAACTTTTAAATTCCTGCCGTTGGAAGAAAATCTTTAATCCCTATGAAGGAATGGAAATATCTTAACAAAGATTACATTGAGAGTCTAAAAAAAACCTTTAGAACTCTTGAGGACAAAAGGGACGAACTTATGCAACTGGGTAGGACCATAAACAAAAATTCCAAAACCATTATCTATTCCCTAATCAGGAACGACTGGGAAGAGGCGGAAAAGTATATAGAGGAAAACCGCAGGTTGGTAAAGCAACTTTTTGAGGAGGTAACCCAAAACTATCCCCAATATTACAACAATGCATTTATACCCCTACAAGAGTATGTGGAGGCGGAAGTCGTTTACCACTATTTGAAGGAAGGAAGAATACCCACCCACGAGGAATTGGGTATTCCCGAAGAGGCTTACGTTACAGGTTTAATGGATGCGGCGGGCGAACTTCTAAGAAAAGCGGTAGAAGAGATGATTAAAGACAATCTGGATTTTGCGCTAAAGATAAGGGAAATTTTGGAAGAAATTTATTTGGCAATGCTCAGCCTAAACTTCAAAAACTTTGACTATAGGAAAAAGGTGGACTATGTCGGAGGAGTTTTAAACCGACTTATAGACTACATATTCCAAAAACAGACCCGCAGGGGTGGCAACTTTAAAGGGGAGAATAATTAATGCCCTCGGGGAATAAAACCGAAAAGCCGACACCGCGGAGAATTCAAAAGGCAAAGGAGGAGGGTAACGTCCCCAAAAGTCTGGAGGTAAATTCCGTAGCCGTTCTTTTGACCGGTTTCCTTCTTTTGTGGCTCTTTGGGCCAAAGATTTTTGGGGAATTTTTATCCACTTCCTTTAAAAGTATAGAAACTTTTATTTCACCCCAAAGGTTAAGTTCAAACGATTTAATACTATTTTGGGAATACCATTTGGAAAGGCTCTTTCTATGGCTTTTTTTACTCTTACTTGCCACCCTTTTGGTTGCCATAATCTCTAACATTGCCCAATTTGGGGTGGTTTTTACCTCAAAGCCCCTCGGGTTTAAGTTTGAAAGGTTAAATCCGCTAAAGGGATTAAAAAATATTTTCTTCTCCTTAAACAGTCTATTTGAACTGGTTAAAAACCTTTTAAAAATAGCGGTTATTATAGGAATTGCTTACTTCTTTGTAATTTCCCACCTGGAGGAAATTCTTTCGCTGTATCAATTTCCCTTAGAAAGGGGCTTGTCGGTTTTGTCCCACCTTATATTGACGGTTAGCGGTTACATTGTTGCGGTTGGAGCTATTGTAGCGGTTATTGATTATTCCTTTAAAAGGTGGAAATGGCTAAAAGACCTTATGATGACCCGTGAAGAATTGAAGGAGGAACTAAAACAAACCGAGGGGAATCCCGAAGTAAAAAGGGAACTCCGAAGGAGAATGAAACAGATAGCCACCCGTAGGATGATGCAAGAAGTTCCTAAGGCAACGGTGGTAATAACCAACCCTACCCACTATGCGGTAGCCCTCAAGTATGATATAAACACAGATAACGCTCCAAAGGTTGTAGCTAAAGGTGCGGACAATCTCGCAAAGCGTATAATAGAGGTGGCAAAAGAGCATGGGGTTGAAATTTATAGAGACCCCCCGTTGGCAAGGGCTTTATACACCTCCGTAGAGGTTGGCCAAGAGATTCCCGAAAAATTTTACCAAGCGGTGGCAAAGGTTATAGCCTACGTTTACGGAAAACGTAAACAGATTTAAGCAAATTTTTCCAGGCTCGAATAACAATAGTTTTGTTGAATGAACAAACGCAAAAAAGCCGCCGCTCTCAGTTACAACCAATATATGGACAACGCCCCCAAATTGGTAGCCAAAGGTCAAGGTTTGGTTGCGGAAAAAATTATACAGCTGGCCAAAAAACATAAAATTCCTATAGTGGAAGACCCCCTCCTTGTGGATAGTCTAATAAAGATAGACCTATACGAGGAGATACCTCCCCACCTTTACGAAGCGGTAGCCAAAATAGTTGGCTATATTATTAAACACGAAAGGGAAAAAGATTAGGAGATATCAAAAACCTCTTCGAGCGCCTTCAAATCGGGAGGAACTACTATAGGTTCCTCCGAAAGTTTTATGGCGGTATCGGGGTCTTTCAAACCGTTACCCGTTAAAGTGCAAACTACGGTTTCTCCACCTTTAAAAAGTCCTTCCCTTACACACTTTATAAAACCCGCAACGGAGGCAGCGGAGGCGGGTTCGCAGAAAACACCCTCCAAAGATGCTATGAGTTTATAAGCGTAAAGTATTTCATCGTCGCTAACCGCATCAATTCTTCCTCCGCTCTCATCCCGCGCTTTTAAGGCGCCCTGCCAGCTGTAGGGATTACCTATCCTTATGGCGGTGGCTATGGTTTGGGGATTTTTTATCGGATAACCCTTCACGATAGGGGCGGAACCTTCCGCCTGCCAACCCATCATTTTGGGTAATTTCCTTATATGACCCGCTTCGTAGTATTCCTTGTACCCTTTCCAATAGGCGGTAATATTTCCCGCATTTCCCACGGGGATAAATTGATAGTCGGGAGCCTCACCCAAAGAGTCGCAAATTTCAAAGGCGGCGGTTTTTTGTCCTTCAAGGCGGTAAGGGTTTACCGAATTTACGATTTCTATGGGGTATTTTTCTACTATCTTCCTAACCAAAAAGAGGGCATCGTCAAAGTTACCCTTTATGGCAACTATCTTTGCCCCGTATATCATAGCTTGGGAGAGTTTTCCCAAGGCAACCGCTCCGTAGGGTAAAACTACAAAAGCCTTCAGCCCAGCCCTTGCGGCGTAGGCGGCGGCGGATGCGGAGGTATTCCCCGTGGAGGCGCAAATGACCGCTTTTTTGCCTTCTTCAACCGCTTTGGAAATAGCCATCGTCATCCCGCGGTCTTTAAAAGAACCGGTGGGGTTTAACCCCTCATATTTGAAGTAGAGGTTTACGTCAACCCCCAAGTATTTTGGTAAATTCCAAGCCTTTATTAAAGGGGTATTTCCCTCGTAGAGGGTTATTACGGGGGTTTTATCGTTAACGGGAAGATACTCCCTGTAGTGGTTGATAATACCTTTCCAAGAACCCGCCCTAAGGAGATTTTCATTCATAAAACCCTCTCCCTGTCGCATGATACGCAGTCATCACCTCCGAAGGAGGGAAGGAAAATAGCCTTCCCCCTAAAGCTTTCACGGAAATAATTTTAAACCCTACGGCGGTTGTATCAAGTTTTGACATTCAAGAAAGCACTTTCTCTAAAAACCCTCTTTAGGATCTGTGCCACCTTTGACGGTGAATGTTTTATAAAGTTATCGTCTTCCCCTATTAGGTCCTCCGCAAAAACTTGAATGTCGTTCTTTGCAAAATTTGCCACATCGGGAACAACCGGTTCTTGCCCCTCCCTTAGATATTTTTGCAAAAGTCTATAGTAGGGCATTCGGGTGTTTACGATAGCCATATGGGGATAATCCAAACCGGTAATTTCTACAAACCTACGCACGTGGTCAAAGGCGGTAAAGCCGTCGGTTTCTCCCGGCTGGGTCATCGCATTTATCACGAATATCTTTTTAGCCCTACTTTGCCTATAGGCTTCTTTAATATCCTCTATAAGAAAATTGGGGATTATACTGGTATAAAAGCTTCCAGGTCCCACTATGATGTAATCCGCATCTAAAATAGCCTGAACCGTATCTATTGGCGCACTTACCTCGGAAGGTTCCAGCCAGATTTTTTGAATTTTTTTTCTATTTTTACGGGCGTATTTGGGTATCTTATCTTCCCCTTTTATTACCGTCCCATCTTCAAATTCCGCAACCAAATGGACATTTTCAACCGTTGAAGGGAGTATATCCCCTAAAGTGTTAAGTATTCGACACGAATACCTAACGGAGTCCAAAAAATTGCCGGTAACCTTGGTAAGGGCTGTTAAAAAAATATTCCCAAAAGCGTGTCCCCTTAGTTCCCCATCCTCAAATCGATATTGAAACAGCTCCTTTAGAAGTTCCTCCGTCTCCGCCAAGGCTACTATGCAGTTTCTTATATCACCCGGTGCGGGAATGTTGTAATCTTTTCTCAACCTTCCGGTGGAACCCCCGCTATCGGCAACGGTAACAATTGCGGTTAGTTCGGTAATTACCCCCTCTTTGACCAACTTTTTAAGAGCCCTAAGGAGGGAGGAGAGCCCCGTTCCCCCCCCTATAGCGGTAACCTTCATAATTTCTATTATGAAAGTCCGGTTTAAGGTTTGGTTGGAAAAGGATGAACTTTCCCTTTTGAGTATGGGTAAGTACCACCTTCTAAAAGAGATTGAAAAAACGGGTTCTATAAAGAAGGCGGCAGAAAATTTGGGACTACCCTACAAAAAAGCTCATTTGCAACTCAAACTTTTGGAGGAGAGGTTGGGATACAAAATCCTAAAAAGGGAAAGGGGGAAGGGAACCGTCCTAACCGAAGAAGGTAAAAAATTATTGGAACTTTACGGGGAAATATTAAAAAAATTTCAACGGTTGGCGGAGGAATTGGAGGAAAAATTTTTCCATTCCTCCCAAGGTTTTTAAAATTAAAAGTTTTCCAGGAAATCCTTTAGATATTTAGCCCTCATAGGATGGCGAAGTTTCTTAATAGCCTTGTTTTCTATCTGTCTAATCCTTTCACGGGTTACGTTAAACATTTTCCCTACCTGCTCAAGGGTGTATTCAACCCCATCGTCGTTGAGACCGAAGCGGTAAATAATTACCTCCTTCTCCTTGGGAGATAGGGTATCCAGAACTTCTAAAATCTTTTGGCGGAGCATCCTTCGGGCGATAACCTCTTCGGGGTTGGGAACGGAGGTATCCTCTATGAAGTCTTTGAGATGGGTATCGTCGTCATCCCCTATAGGGGTTTCCAGCGAAATAGGTTCAAGGGCGGCACGCATAACTTTTCTAACCTTTTCAACGGGCATATTGAGTTCCCTTGCAATATCTTCGGGAGTTGCGTTCCTACCCTCTTCTTGGAAGATCCTTTTGGAGGTTCGGATTATCTTATTAATGGTTTCTATCATGTGAACGGGAATTCTTATGGTTCGGGCTTGGTCCGCTATCGCACGGGTAATAGCCTGCCTAATCCACCAGGTTGCGTAGGTTGAAAACTTGAACCCCTTTCGGTAATCAAATTTATCAACCGCCTTCATAAGTCCGATGGTTCCCTCCTGAATGAGGTCTAAAAAGTGCAATCCCCTATTTACGTATC
>DTXZ01000061.1 GCA_012962155.1 Aquificales bacterium | reverse complement strand
TCATCTACCTTTAATTACTTACTTTACCTCATTCTCGCAATCATTATTAATTTCACTTTTTCATTCAGTACAAAAAGTAGAAAATAACCCTTCTTCTCATTAGGTGGTAGGGGAAACCTCTTACCCGCTGCCCAGCTAAATCCTAAAAAGCCCGTTGGAAAGGGGCTCGGTAACTTCCATAATTATTCCTGTTTCCTTCTTATGTTCGCCCTTCTTTTGTAGCGGAACACGTTTGTTTTATTATTTCAAGTTTAGTAGGGGGCTAAAAAGACAGAATGTGTTGTAAGAGCTTCTCCCGAAAAAGATTATAGATATATCATAAATTTAAAACCTCTAGAAATCACAAATCCAGAAGAATTTCAACCTACTGGAATAAACAACTTTTCAATAGAAGGAATTACTCCCGATTATGTATGGAATGTAGCATCTATATTTCTAAAAAAAAAAATTAGCTTAGAAGCATACAAAAAATACATACACTCGTTTTCTATAAAAATTTTGGTAAAGGAACTTCAAAAATCTATTTTTTAATGTATTTTTCCAGAAGTTGGCAAATCTTTTGTTTTACCTCCTTTGGAACGTCTACAACTTCGGGCCAAGTGCGGGTGAAACCCTCTTCCTTCCACTTTTTGGTGGCGTCTATAACCATTTTTCCGCCGAAACCTTCTCCTTCGGTAGCGTGGTCCAAAACATCTATAGGACCCTTTAAAATTAAAACATCCCTTAAGGGGTCTACATTGTTTCCCCAAATCCACAGAACCTCGGAAAGGTCGTGAACGTTTACCCACTCGTCAAAGATAACCACATGTTTCGTAAGGGATAAAAGTCCCATTCCGAGGAGTGCATAGGCAACCTTATAGGCGTGTCCGGGATAGCGTTTTCTTATGGACACAAAAGCGAAATTGTGAAATACCCCCTCCGCGGGAAGGTGTATATCAACCACCTCGGGAAGGTTAAACTTGATTAAAGGTAAAAATATCCTTTCAGTGGCGAAACCTATCCATTTATCCTCTTGCGGGGGTTTTCCGACAACGGTAGCCTGATATATGGGGAAATCCCTATGCACTATTGCGGTAACGTGAAATTTTGGATATTTGGCGGGAGGGGTATAAAAACCGGTGTGGTCTCCAAAGGGGCCCTCGGTAACGAGCGGTTCGTTGGGGTCTACGTAACCTTCCAAAACGATTTCCGCGTTAGCGGGATATTCCAAATCAACCGTAATACCCTTTACCAGTTCAACCGGTTTTTCCCTTATAAGTCCCGCAAATAGGTATTCGTCCACTTCGGGAGGTAAAGGTGCACTGGCTACATAGGTCAACACGGGGTCTCCACCTATTGCCACCGCCACCTCCAATCTCTTTCCGAGTTTTTTAGCTTTCCAATAATGGTGGTTTCCGTCCTTGTGTATCTGCCAATGCATAGCGGTACTCTTTTCGTCCAAAACCTGCATTCTATACATACCGACGTTTCTAATTCCCGTTTCGGGGTCTTTGGTTATAACTTGGGGCAAGGTTATAAATCTTCCTGCGTCCTTTTCCCAAGTTTTTAATATCGGAAACTCGTAGAGGTTTACCTCCTTCCCGATTTTTACCACCTCTTGAACCGCTCCCCTCTTTACAACTTTGGGGATGGCGTCGTTTAACTTTTTGAGTTCGGGAATTTTTTTCAATTTCTCCAAAAAGGTGTGGGGAATTTCCGGTTTAAGTATCCTGTAGAGTTTCCAACCTATGTCTTCTAAATTTTTGTATCCCAAAGCTAATTTAATTCTCTTTTCGCTTCCCAAGGCGTTGGTTAAAACGGGAATTCCGTAAGAAGTTCCATCCTCCTTAACGGGATTCTCAAAGAGGAGAGCCTTGTTTTTTTCATCCCTCAATTTGGAAACCCTATCGGTGAAATAGGAAATCTCCAAAATTGGTGAAATCGGTTCTTTAATCCTCAAAAGTTCGCCGTTTGTTTCCAAAATATGGATAAACTCCCTTAGGTCTTTGAAAGCCATAAGGAAAAAGTTAAAAGGAAACTAAGAGAGGTAGCGGTAGACAACCCAAGTTTGGAGGATACTAAGGATGTTGTTTAGGGTCCAATAGAGAACCAAACCGCTGGGAAAGGTTGCAAAGAGAAAGGTAAAGACCGCCGCCATTAAATACATGACGGTATTTTGTCCCTTATTTGGAGAAGGGGCTATAAAGGATTGGGCAACCATGGTTAAACCCATAAGTATCGGCAAAATATAGAAGGGGTCTTTTTCCGCCAAAGAAGGTATCCATAAGAAACCTTCCAACGCCAAGTCGGGGGTAACTATAAGCACCTTGTAAAGGGCAAAAAATATCGGAATTTGAACCAATATGGGCAGACATCCACCGAAGGGGTTAAATCCCGTCTCCTTGTAGAGTTTCACTATTTCCTGTTGTAGTCGTTGGGGATCATTCGCGTATTTCTTCCTTAGCTCCTCCAATTTGGGGGCAAGCTCTTGCATCTTTTTCATAGAACGGGTGGAGGATATCATTAGGGGGAAGAAGATAAGTTTCAATATAAGGGTAAGGATAAATATAGCCGCCACCCAACTGTGGAAAATCTTGTAGAAAAAGTAAAGCACCAAGAAGGTGGGATAGGCAAGAAACGATAGAACCCCAAAGTCTATGGCTTCTACAAAATCAACCTTCTTTAATATTTCGTATTCCTTGGGCGAACTCAAAAAGGTAACTTGGGCGGTGGGTTTTATCTTTACCGCTGTTGCGGTTACATATTGGGTTTCACCATTGTGAAGATAGGAAACGGGAAAAACCACCGCGGTGTGGGTGTTGTATTTAACCGCCTTTATAAAATATCTGCCTTCCTCTCCACTCCAAATTATGTCGCCGTGGAATGAGGTAGCACCTTTTAGGTCGTCGGGGTTAATTCTCAAAACCTCGCCGTTGGAAAATTTAAAAATCGGTCCTATATGGGTGTAAAAGGGGTCCTCGTTGGGTGTCATTCCTATGTATAGGTAGGCATCTTTAACCCCCTTTATCTCGATGGAAACCTTGGATAGGTATCCGCTTTGGTCAAAGGTAAAAACTTTTTTTACACTGATTTGGTCTTTATTGAGTTGGCAAACCACCTTTAGGTTTTCCTTTTCGCATTGGTAACGGGAGAAGTTTATAAGCTTGGTAGTTTCCCAAGAGGGGGTCAGTATCTCAAGGGGATAGATGTTGTAAGCCTTTTCGTAGCCCTCTATAAGTTCCTTTTTAAATTTTTTATCGTAGGCGGAAACGATTTTCGCACCCTCTTGGGCAATTTGTAACTTAAGGTCTTTACCCTCTACGGTTATAAAGTGTTTTGGGGTTAGTTTTTCCCTTTCACTTCCGAGGTATAAATTGACATCTACCGTAGGGTTTGGCTGGGGTTGCTTATGGGCCACCTCCGTTTGGTTCCGACTTTTATTCTGGGTAAGATTGGAGCTCGTAAAGTAGTCGTAGGCAACGAAAACCGCAAAAATTATCGTTAGAAAAAGCAGATACCTCTTCCAGTCGGTATTTTCCATTATCTCTTCCTCCCTAAGTTTTTATCAAAGGAGAACTTAAACAAATATAGAAGATGAACTTTTAAAGAGGGAAACCAATTTTTGCCAAAAACCTTTTTTCTCCTCCTTGGATTCCTCTTGGGGTTTGTCTTTCTCCTCTTGGGGGGGTTCCTCTTTAGGTTTCGGTTTTTCCATAACTATTTGGTCTATATATTCGTCCAAGAAGATAACCTCATCGCTTACTGCCCTAAGGAGGGGAGAGCTGTTTCTCCTAAAGGTGGCGTTTATAACCCTTTTTCCCAAATCTTGAATGGTTTCCACCGTGTAACAGAAATCGCTATCCCCGCTTACCAGTATTGCGGTATCGTAGGCATCTCTAAAAGCCAACGCCAGCATATCGGTTGCCAACATTATGTCAACTTCCTTTTCCAACCATTCGCCGCTGGCAAGCTTCCGGAGGTTGGCTATCCGGGGTTTTATTCCCATGTTTTTCAGTTCGGTTATAAACTTCCTTTGGCGCATTAAACTATCCCATTCCGGTGTATCCCTTTCAACGTCCTCAACGCGGGGCATGGAAGAGTAGTAATAAGCCCTTATAAGGTATTTTTCCTCCGACAGAAGTTTAACCAACTTGCTGTAGTCAATTTTAATGTTTAAGGCCCTTATGGCGTGAAAGATGTTTGAACCGTCAATAAAAATTATTACCTTCTCTTTTACTATCATCTTTCAAACTCCCAAAAGTTAAGCAGGATACGGAAAGGAGAAAACTAAAGTAGATCTTCCTCTTGCCAACCCTCCTCCGCTATCTCTTCTAATGCCCTTCCAACTTTGTCCAGTGCGGTGTAAAAGTCGTCTTCAATCTTTCTAACCCTTTTGCCGTAAACCCTCTGAACTGCCTTCCTCAAGAGTTCCGTCTTCATAAGAGCATTGGTCATACCGAGTTTTTCGTATACCTCGTTTAGTTTTTCGCCAACCTCGTAAACCTTTTTAGCCCTATCCCTTCTTTCTTCCACCGCCTTTTCCAAAGGTTCGCTTAAAAATTCGTCTATCTTCTTTAGAAGAGGTTCAAAAGCCCCTGCGGGGAATTTTTTGCTTAGCTCTTCCAAAACGAAACCCACCGTTATATAGGAGGGCTCCTCTATATAGAAGGCGAGCTCCAACTCTTCGGTTTCGGGCGAATTTTGGAAGAATTCCTTGTAGAGACGGTAAGCTTGCGAAGCCTTTTCCCTAATGTTTGGTGGTTTTTCGGTATTGAATTCCATAATGTTGAGAGCCAGTTCTTTGGGTATTATCAGGGCGGGAAGCTCTTTTGCACCGAACATTTTAGCCGCTTCAACACGGTGTTGCCCGTCTATAACGAAAAAGCCCTCTTCGTCCTCTTTTTGATAAACTACAACGGGATGTAAAAACCCCAATTTTTCCATAGAGATAAAAAGCCTCTTTACGAGTAGATCGGACAAATCCCTCTGAAAGGGAGGTCTTTTTAAATCCCCTATGGGGATAACCGCAAATTTAATGGGTATACCCTTTATTGGGTCGTTATATTCGGCTAGAACCTTCATAGGAAAATGAAAAATATTAAACTTCGGTTAAAAAAGCCATTTGCGGGCTAAAACCCTGCATTTATGATGCGGGATAGTTCACTTATATTTGAATTGGATAAAAGGAAATTAAACCCCAAACCCTAACCTTTCCCTTATTTTATAAATTGCGTAATAGAAAATGGGAACGTAAACGAGGGTTAGGAAAGTTCCGACCAAAAGACCTCCTATTGCCACCCAGGCCAAGGGGGCTAGCCTTTCCAATCCTACCGCCTTCTGCATTGCTATTGGCATTAAACCCGCTATAGTTGCAAAGGCGGTCATTAAAACGGGACGGGTTCTAACCTTTACCGCTTCAACAACCGCCTCTTTGAGGTCTCCAACCTTCCTTAGATATTCTTCCGCAAAATCTATTAATAGGATGGCGTTTCTGATAATTATTCCCGAAACCAAAATTAGTCCCATCATAGCGGGAGCACACCGGTGCTGACCGCCAAATAGCAAGAACCACATACTACCTACCGCGGCAAGGGGAATGGAGAGGATTATTGCAAAGGGTGCGGATAGGGATTCAAAGGCTACGACCAAGACCGCATAGGCAAATAGCGCGCCTACCAAAAAGGATATCGCCATTTTTGTTAAGGCTTCTTTCATCGTTCCTATTTCCCCTTTATCAACGATATCTACCGAAGGTGGAAGTTCCTTTTTCATCTCCGCGTTAATTTTATGGGCTTGCTCTATTATCAAGGACGAGGGAGCGGTGTCCTTTTGAAGGATAACACTTATTGAATACTTAAGATTTTCCCTGGTTATTAACGGCATGGTGGAAACTACGACCAATCGGCCCAGCTGTTGAAGGGGAACCAAACCCTTTTTGGTTTTTATTACTACACTTTTTAGGTTTTCAAGATTTTTTCTATCATCTTTGGTTAGTTGGACTTTAACCGCCAAAGGGGTTTCGTTAGGAACTACAAACGAGGAAGAAACCTTTCCGTTGATTAGGGTAGCCAATTGGTTTGCCAACTCTACCAAGGTTATCCCGTAACGGTTCATCTCCTCAAAATTGGGAATAAACCTCACTTCCAAGTTATCGGGTGCCCATCCTATGGTAACGGAAGAAGCACCCTTTATGTTTCGGTAGGCGTAATAAAGTTTTTCCGCATAGGGATAAAGCTCTTCAAACATATCGCCGACGATAACGGTATCAACCACTCCCTTTATGGAGGAAAGGGGAGTAGAACCTTGGGCGGCTATAGATATCTGCTTTACTCCCTCTATGGAACCTATTTTTTCCATCAGACGGTGTTCAATGTCCCATATACTCTCCTTTCGGTGGAAACGGTCTACATAAGTTATAACCACCCGGGCGGTTTGGATATTTCCCCCACCCCCCAAGGTTATAACTCCCGGTTCCGTTCCAAAGGCGAGATAGTAGCGCTCTAAACCCTTTTTCTTCTCTTCCTCCAAAATGTTTACTATCTCTTTAGCAATCTCCCTTACTTTATGATAGGAGTAATCGGCATCAAGCCAAATTTGTCCTGTAAGGACCCCGGTATCCATAGGGGGCATGGTATCTTTCCCCAATATGGGGATAACTACTTTGGCCGATAAAATGAATAGGGAGAGGATGGCCGCCATGTAGAGGGGAAAAAGTTTGGGGTTTCGGACAAAGTTTTCCACCAAAGCTACGTAAAGATTTCGGAAGGGATATACGGTTATGGGAAATATGTATTTTTCCACCAAACGGTCAATCCTTAACGGTTTTGCCTCCCCTTTACGGAAAATCCAGTAGGCAAATAGGGGGAGGAAGGTAACCGAAACAAACCAGGAAACCCAAATGGCTATTATTAGAGTGGAAACCAAAAAGTAGAAAACCTTACCCGCATACCCTCCTACAAACAGTAGGGGAAGCAAAACCGCGGTAATGGCCAAAGAACCGCCCGCAACCGCAAACATAACCTCCTTTGTTCCGTTTATAACCGCTTCCGATAGCGACTCTTTTAATTCGGTAATATGCCGTTCTATATTTTCCAAAATCACAACCGCGTCATCGGCCAACATTGCGAGGGCGAGGATTAGCCCCGTTTCGGAAACTATGTTGAATTCAATACCGAAAATTTTCATAATTCCGACCGAAGCGATATAGACGAAGGGAATGGACAAGATGACTCCCAGCGTTAGTCGGAAATTGGCCAAGAAAACAAACATCACTATTAGGGTGAAAACAACCGAATCCCTTAAGACTTCCAACATATTGAAGAAAGAGGTTTGGGTAATGTTTTTCATAGAATCGGCAACGGTTACCTCTATTTCGGGAAACTCCTTTTTAAGACGCGGAATAAAAGCTTCCACCTCCCCTATAGTTTTCAGGTAATCCCCATTTTCAAGCCTTTGAATGGCCAAGGCTACCACTTCCTTTCCGTTGGAGAAGAAAAAGCTCCTAGGCTCCGCGTGACCTATTTTCACATCTGCTATATCACTCAGTTTTAAAGAAGGAGTAACCCAAAGGTTTTTTAAGTTTTCCACTTCCTCCACCTGGCCCAAAAGCTTTACCGTCAGTCGATGGGAGGGACCGACCAAAATCCCTATAGGGATATTTCTATTGGATTGGGATATAAGGGATAAAACCTCGGTAGGGGAAAGTCTGTATTTTTTCAACTTTTGGAGGTCTAACTCTACCCTAACCTCTTTTTGGTAGCCACCGAAAACATCCACATTCCTAACGTGGGGAAGTCTCAAAAGTTCATCCTTTATTTGGTTTTCCGCAATTTCCCTAACGTCCGCCAGTGAAAGGCCCGAACCCTCCTTAGGGGTTAAGGCCAAAATGATAACCGGCGGGGTTGAACTGCCCTTTTTGAAAACCAAAGGTTGTCCCGTTCCCGGGGGTAGATTTACCTTCTTTATTTCGTTAATAACGTCCACAACCGCTACGTTTATATCCTTGCCGTATTCAAATTCCACATCTATAGAGGAAACCCCATCGGAGGAGGTAGAGGTTATTCTCCTTACTAGGGATATCGTTTGAAGCCTTCTCTCAAGGGGTAAGGTGACATAAGTTGCCACCGTTTGGGCATCCGCGCCGGGATATTTAGTTACAACAACTACATGCGGTCTCTCTATATCGGGAAAGAGTTTTTTGGGAAGAGTAAAGTAACCGATCAAACCTAAAACAGCCAAGACCGCGAATATGGCAAAAACAAAATATTTTCGCCTAAAGATGAATTCAATAAAAGACATAAGAGGGTTATTTTAAATCCGCCATTTAAAGCCCCTTAGGGGGGAAAGAAAAAAGAGGATTAACGAACCAAGGCGAGGTCAAAAACTTGTTCAACGTTATCCACAAAGTGGAACTCCATCTTATCCCTTACAAACTCGGGGAGGTCTTCGGTAACCTCTTTTTCATTCTCCTTGGGAAGGATAACCTCGTATATACCCGCCCTTTTGGCGGCGAGGATTTTTTCTTTTATTCCACCGACGGGTAAAACTTCCCCGGTCAAGGTTATTTCGCCGGTCATAGCCAAATCGTTTCTTACGGGGGTATCGGTAAATAAAGAACGCAGGGCGGTAGCCAAAGCTATACCGGCGGAAGGTCCATCTTTGGGTATCGCCGCTTCGGGAACGTGAATGTGAAGGTCATATTCTTCAAAAACTTTGGGGTCTATGCCATAATTTTCCGCATTTGCCCTTATGTAGGAAAGGGCGGTTTGGGCGCTTTCTTTCATAACCTCCCCTAATTTTCCGGTAAGGGTTAATTTACCCTTTCCTTTCATTTTAATGGCTTCTATGAACATGATTTCTCCCCCCAGTTCGGTCCAAGCCAAACCGGTAACCACTCCCACCAAAGGTTTTTCCTTTTTGGAGGGCAGGTAACGGGGCGTTCCCAAAAATTTTCTAACCGACTCGGGTATAACTTTAAACGGAGGTTTTTCCCCTTCCAGTTTCCTAACGGCCAATTTCCTTAAAACCGCCGATATTCGGCGCTGAAGATTTCTAACCCCCGCTTCGTGGGTATAGCGCCTTATTATTTCCAAAATGGCTTCATCGGTAAACACAACCTCCTCCGGTTTAAGCCCGTGTTGGGGAATAAGTTTGGGAATTAAATGTTTTTTGGCGATTTCCAGTTTCTCCTCTTCCGAGTAACCCGAAAGCCTCAGGACCTCCATACGGTCTAAGAGGGGAAGGGGAATGGTATCCAACCTATTGGCGGTGCAGATAAAAATAACCTCCGAAAGGTCAAAGGGAAGGTTTATGTAATGGTCTACAAAGTTTTTGTTCTGCTCGGGGTCTAAAACCTCCAAAAGGGCGGCGGCGGGGTCTCCCTGGAATGAAATGGCCATTTTATCTATCTCGTCCAACATTAGGACCGGATTTTTTACCCCCGCCCTTTTTATGGCTTGCATAATCTTTCCGGGCATTGCACCCACATAGGTTCGGCGGTGGCCCCTTATTTCCGCCTCATCCCTTACACCGCCGAGGGAAATTCTTACAAACTTTCTTCCCAACGCTTCCGCTATAGACCTTCCCAAGGAGGTTTTACCGACACCGGGGGGGCCCGCAAATAGAAGTATCGGACCTTTGGTTTTTCCCTTTGTAAGTTTCCTTACCGCCAAAAACTCGATAATTCTTTCCTTTATTTTTTCCAGATCGTAATGGTCCCTATCCAAAATCTCCTTAGCCCTTTTTAGGTTATATCTATCGCGGGTTTTTTTATTCCACGGTAGTTCTAAAACCCAATCAAGCCAAGTCCTTAAAACTCCCGCCTCCGCACTATCGGGGTGCAATCTCTCCAATCTTTCTATTTCCTTTTCTATTTGCCTTTTGACCTCCGCGGGTAGCTTTAGCTTAGAAAGTTTTTCCTTGTATTCCTCCACTTCGGGATTTTTTCCAACTCCCAGTTCCTCCTGTATAGCCTTAAGCTGGTGGCGTAGGAAATATTCCCGCTGCTCTTTTTCCATAGTTTTCCGAGCCTGTTCCCTTATTCTTTGCTGGAGTTCCAAAAGGTTTACTTCCTTGTATAGAAACTGGTAGACCAGTTTTAGCCTTTCCCTTAAATCGCGGGTTTCCAAAAGTTTCAAGGCCTCGGGGGCTTTCAAATCCAAAACGGAAGAGACGAAATCAACAAACTTAACGGGGTCCTCTTCGCTTTTTATCAGATAGAGCATATCGGGAATAATCCGTTTTCCCAAAGAAACCGCCTTTTCAAGTAGTTCCTTTATTTCCTGAATAAGAGCCTTATCTTCGGGTGTAAGCTCGGGAATTTCCTCCTTAAGGATTTTTACCTTGGCTGTTACAACGTCGTCAAAGAAGTATTTTTCCGCTTCCGCCCTAACTAAACCCTCTACCAAAATTTTTAAACGGTTATCTTCAACCGTTGCTATTTTAATTATTCTTGCAACCGTTCCAATTTTAGAAATATCTTCTTCTCCTACCTCTTCCTTTTCCTTGTCGTATTGAACGGGGAGAAAAATTAACCTATTGGATTCCCAAGCCCTCCTAACCGCCTCTATAGAAAAAGGTCTTCCTATTAAAAGGGGCATAGAAATATGGGGAAAAACAACTATATCCCTTAATGGGATTGTGAATAAAACCAACTCCTCGGGGAGGTCTATATTCTTTTTTCCAAACGGTGATGCAAAAACTGCAACCATCAAACTTTTTAATATAGAGATAGGCTAAAAAATATGTCCCACTGAAAAACTTTCGGAAAGAGGGAAGGAGAAGTTATTAAAAATACTTTAAAAGAATAGAAGATTGGTTGTTTTCCTTTGCCAAGACGGAAAGTATCGCCCGATAGGTGGTGTTTGCAAGTTGATAATCGGAAATAGCGCCGTCAATATCAACTCCCTCTAAGTCGGTTTGGCGTTTTTTCAGATTATCCAAAAGTTCCGAATAGGTCAAGGAATATTTTTCTAATTTTTGCCCATTTGCCCCAACTTTTGCCCTCACTGTATCCACTTTCGCCAAATAATTCTCTATTTCGCCTATAGCTTGCTCTATTTCTTTTGTATTCGTTATGTGGTTTATAGCCTTTTGGATAACTTCAAAAACGCTGGAGCTTCCGCTTCCAAAGGCTTGAGAGCCATCCAAAAAGAGTGCAACGCTATCGTTTTCCGCAACCTTTATAGAGAACTCCGAACCTCCCGAGTAATATCCGTTGCTGTCGTAGTAGGGTTGCGAGGTGTATTTATCTCCTCCGAAAATGTAAAAGTCTCCTACCCTCGTATTGGCATATTGCCAAAGTCTATTTTTTAATTCCCGCAAAGTTTGACGCAAAGTGTCGTATGCCGACTCGGAATGGGCATTGGCCGCCTCTATTAATTTCTCCTTTACGGTTACCAAGGTATCGTAAACTTTACCCAGAATGTCGTCTTCGGTCAGCAAAATCCCTTTAGCAAACTTTATGTTATCGTCGTATTGTTGAATTTTTGATATATTCCACTTTACGGATACCAAATCTTCAACCTTTTCGGGTTCGGAGGAATAAAGGTCCCTTCTTTTTCCCGAACTTATTTCCCTTAAAAGTTTGGATATTTTTTCAAACTGTTTTTGTGCCTCGGAAGTTAGAAAAATGATATTGGAAAGGGTAGAAATTCTCATTTTTTATCCCCCTTAACCTAGCGAGTTTAATAGGTAATCAAGCAAACGGGAGGAGGTAGCTATCATTTTGCTTACCGCCTGATAGTGCCGTTGAAGTTTCATAACCTCCGCCAGTTCCTCGTCTAAATTCACTCCAACCTTTTGGGTATATTGGGTGTGGAGGTAATCGTAAAGGTCTCTTTCGGTTTCAAACTTTATCCGAACCTCCGTCTTTCCGTTGGCATAAGAAGCTTGTAGGGTCTGTAAATCCTCTTTAGCCTTTTGCCAAGCGGAGTCAGCACTTTGGGCATCGTTTTGGGCCCGGGTTACATCGTATTGGTTTAAATCGCCAGCGGTAATATTCACCGCTATGTCACCCGCAGAGGTTCCCCTAAAAATTGCCTTAGTTGTCCCTGTTAGGGATAGGTAAAGGTTGTTCACATCTGCAAGGTTTGTCGCTAAAGCGTTAAGTTTCTCTTTTAATCCTTCGTAAAATTTTATCGCTTGGGAGTATGCGCCCAACCTTCCACTTTGAAAGAAGGAGAGTCTCCACATGGTGCCGTTTTGGTCTACAACTAAGCTATTTGCGGGATTACCCCTATCTTTTACGAAAGAAAAAGTATAGTTATTCCCTTCAAAACTCACCAATTGAATAAAACCCGCCGCCGTGGAATCGTTTTCAACAACGGAAACCTCAACCCTTCCTATAGAGTCAAACTTATAGTTAATATTTACGTATTGCGAAAGTTCGCTTAAAAACTTGTCCCTTTGGTCCAACAGATATTTATAGTCTTTGGAATTTCCGTAAGTTCTCGCGTATTCAAAGGCTATTTCCTTATTTAATTTCGCCAGACTCTCGGTTATTTTATTAATTCCGTTAATAACATCGGGGATTTTCTTTAAAATTTCCCCTTCTATTTGGTCAAGGAGGCTGTATCTACTCTCTAGTATTTTTGCCAATAAATCCGCTTTGGTCAAAAGGTTTAGCTTTGCCGCCCTATTCGTCGGTTCCCTCAAAAAATCGTGAAGCGATTGAAAGAAATTGTTAATGTAATCTTGCAAAGAAACACCGGAAGTCTCCTCAAAATAGGGAGATAAAGCCTCCACTAGTTTATTCAGTTCGTCGAAGGCGCTATAGCCGGACTTTGCCTCCAAAAGTTGGGCCTGCAATATCTCGTCGGAAATCCTCCTTATATCGGAAACCTTTACCCCTCCGACACCGACTAAGGTTTCCAAAATAGGTTCCTCTTTTACATAGGATGGATTATTGGCATTGGAAATGTTTCTATTCCTAATATCCATAGCTTTAAAGTCGGATAAAAGGGCGCTGTAAAGTATTGAAAAAGAGTTGCCGAGCATAATCAAGCCCTCCCTTCAACCTTTAATTTAGCACTCCACATTTCGGACTTCCGCTTTACAAATTTCTCAAAGCGGTTCAACTTGTAAAAGAGTTTCCTCAAGAGGTATTCCTCTTCCCCGCTGAAACTCTCCCTTTGGGAGGCAAGCTTTAATACTAACTCTATGTGGGGAAGGAGTTCCTCTATATCGGTGGGGGTTTTAAACTTTT
>DTXZ01000060.1 GCA_012962155.1 Aquificales bacterium | reverse complement strand
ATATATATTGCTGCGATTTTAACATAATGTGCTGAAATTTAGAGATGGCTTTTTAGCACCTTATAAAGGGGATACATAAACCGTTTGGTAAATTTGTCCAAAATCTCTTTAGGAGTTTCTCCTTCCGAAAGGGAATACTCTTTAAGTTTTTCAACCAAAGAATTTAACTCCTTTATCAGTCTATCCCTTTCCAAAGATTCAAACCACCTTAGGAATTTTTCCGTCTCCTCCTTCACTATGAGCCAACCCTTTTTGGCTTCCTCCTTTCGGGTTTGCAAATTCTTTTCCGCTATCTCCCTAAGGTCGTCAATGTTAAAGAGGAAAACCCCCTCGAGGTCTGCAATTTTGGGGTCGACATTTCGGGGAACGGAAATGTCTATAAAGACCGTTGGCGTGTGTTTTTTCTTAAACAACTTGGAAAGTTCCTCCGCGGTAATAAGATAGCTTTGGGAAGAGGTGGAAAAAATTGCTATATCCACCTCTTTTAAAAATTCTTTGTAGCGGTTCCAATCTATAACGCTTCCCCCAATTTTTCGGGCGAGAGATACCGCCCTTTCAAAGGTACGGTTTGTGACAAATATTTGCGCTTTTTCCCTCTTTAAATAGAGGGCGGTAAGTTCCGCCGTTTCCCCCGCTCCCACTACCAAAACCTTACACCCCTCAAGAAATCCGAAAATATTTTTTGCCAATACAACCGCTATATAGCTAACCGACACTGGAGTTTTGGAAACGGCGGTTTCACTCCTTACCCTTTTTGCGGTTTTTAAAGCCCTTTGGTAAAGCCTTTCCAAAACTTTTCCCAAGGTTTGGTGCCTGCGGGCAAGCTCAAAAGCCTCTTTAAATTGGGAGGTTATTTGATTTTCACCCAAAACCATGGAGGACAAACCGCAAGGAATAGACAAGATATGTTCTACAGCTTCCCTTCCCCTTTTGACAAAAAAGTATCTTTTTAAACTCTCGTCCGCCTTTCCCAGTTTAAGTTTTAAAAACTCCTCAAGCAGTTCAAAGGCTATCTCCTGACCCTCCGTAAGGGCGTAAATTTCAACCCTGTTACAGGTTGAGAGGAGAACAATTTCCTTAACACCTCTTAGGTTTGACAGGAAGGAAAGTTCCTCCAGTTTCCCCTCTTTCGGAGTACAGAAAAAAAGTTCCCTAACCTCCACGGGGGCGGTTTGGTGATTTATACCTATTGCGGTAATCGTCCATTCCATCCTACCGTTTTAAGGTCTATTATTCAACAATTTTTCCTATGGGAATCCTTATCGTTTTGGTGTTACCCCTTTTGGTTTTGACATTGGAACTTAAAAGCCCCTCCTTTGAACACGGGGGGATTATTCCCGTAACCTACACCTGTGACGGGAAAAATATCTCTCCCCCCCTTCTTTGGAACGGTGTTCCCCAAAGCGCCAAAAGTTTGGTTTTGATTATGCACGACCCCGATGCGCCCGCGCGGGATTTTACCCATTGGATTGTTTATTCCATACCTCCAACCGTCGGAGGCCTTCCTAGGGCTTTCCCAAAAAAGGCGGTTACCTCCCATGGTATAAAGCAAGGTTTAAATGACTTTGGGTTTATAGGTTACGCAGGACCTTGCCCTCCACCGTGGGACAGCTTTCACCGTTACCGCTTTGAACTCTACGCGCTGGACTACGAACCCAATTTACCCGCGGGGGCAACTAAAAAGGAGGTTGAAAGGGCTATAAGGGGACATATCCTTGCCAAAGCCACCTTAGAGGGAAAATACAAAAGAACCAAACCCTTTAAGTTCGCCAAGCTCATAAAACCCATAGTGAGTTCTTACTAACTTAATCCTTATGAAGGTTGCAATTCCCGTAAACAGACCGCTAGAGAAAGAAAATTACAGGGTTTCCTCCCATTTTGGAAAGGCTTTCGGATTTTTAATAGTGGATACCCAAAGGGGAGAAAAAAGATTTGTAGAAAACCCTAGAAATAGTTTAAAACTCAAACATGGGGTGGGAAAACTCATAGCCCAGCTCTTTGAAAGGGAAGGGGTTTCCGCGGTCCTACTCAAGGAGATAGGAAAAGGGGCTTTTAGACATCTAAAGGAAAAGGGTATAGAAATTTACCTACTGTCCAAGGAGGTTAAAGAGATAGATAGTGCCCTTGAGATGTTTAGGGAAGGGAACCTTCCCCTTCTGGATGCACCCAACGAGGAGGAAACCCATTAAATATTATAATTTTTTAAATTACGCCGGAGGGGTGGCCGAGCGGACGAAGGCGGGGGACTCGAAATCCCTTGAGCGGGGTGCCCCCCCGCTCCGCGGGTTCGAATCCCGCCCCCTCCGCTGTGATATTATTCACCCCTATGAATCCTTTGCTATTTTGGGGTGCGGTCTTAACCCTTCTCGGTATTTTGGGAATAGTGGCACCTTACTCCTTTGCGCTATTTTCGGTTACCTTTTTGGGTGGTCTTTTGGTCTCCGGTGCCCTTATGTGGTTTCTTTACAACCTAAATACCCGCCATAGGGGTGCGGGTGGTTGGCTTAAACCCTTTATTATGCTGGTTGTTGGACTTTTGATGTTATTATTCCCCCAACAAAGTTTGGTGGTTTTAGCATCCTTTGTTTTGATCTACCTCCTGGTGGATGCCTTTGCCAACTTCTACTTTGCGCTGGAATACAAAGACAGACTCTCCAGTTGGTTTTTAATGTTAGTAAACGGAATTTTTGACCTAATATTGGCGGGAATTTTGCTCAACTTTATGGGTGAACCAAAAGTCTTAGCCCAAATCTTGGGATTTATTATAGGCGTAAGCCTGCTCATCGACGGTATTTTGGCGCTCTGGTTCGGTTGGAGATTAAAGATTTATTACGAAAAATATAAAAAAATTTTGGAAGAATAAAAGAAGGGGTTAAAACTGCTCCAATTGGGAGAATATGTAGGAGATTTCGTATTTTGCACTTTCGGGGCTGTCGGAGGCGTGAACCGCATTTTTACCTTTATCGGTTCCAAAGAGAGCCCTTATGGAGTTGGGGGCTACTCGGCGGGCTTCTTCGCTATCGGTGGGACCTATAATTTCCCTTACCCTTTTAATGGCATTTTCCCCTTCCAAAACCATTGCAACAACGGGGCCGCTGGTCATAAATTCAACCAATTCTTGAAAGAAGGGTCTGTCCTTATGCACATAGTAAAATCCTTCCGCCTGCTCGGTGGTGAATTTAAACATTTTGAGGGCTTTGAGTTGGAAACCCTCTTGAATAAATCTGTCAATAATTTTTCCTACCGCACCCTTTTCAAAGGCATCGGGTTTAACAATTACCAAAGTCCTTTCAACCGCCATGGCTAATAAATTGTATTTAGCACCCCCAAAGGGTAGGGTTTTCTATTTTAATCTCTTATGGAAGAAAAAAAGGAGTCCTTTGATTGGAGAAAGAAAATAGACGAGACCGTAAAGAGAGATTTAAGAGATTACTTCCGAGAAAGGGATTATGTGGTAATGGCGGTTCCCAAAGAGGAACCGCTTAGAGTTTGGACGGTAAAGGCTACCAATACCGCCCGAACCGCCCAAAGGGTTCACGGTCTTTCCCCCATGGCAGGCGCGGTTATGGGAAGAGCTATAGTGGGAGCCATATTGCTTAGTTCCCTGATAAAACACGGCAGTGACCAAAAAATAGGGCTAAAAATAGAGGGAGATGGACCTATAGGTCTCGTCTATATAGAAGTTGACGGCAAAGGAAGGGTTAGGGGTTTTGTAAAAAATCCCGATGTTCCCCTCTTTACCAAGGAGGTAAACGGAAAAACCAAGTTGGACATAGCCAAGGCGGTAGGAAACGGAACGCTAACCGTTATTAAAGATCTGGGAATGGGAAAACCTTACATTGGAGTTGTACCACTTGTAAGCGGTGAAATAGCGGAAGATATAGCCTACTACTTGGTTCAGTCCGAACAGATACCCTCCGCGGTAGGTATAGGGGTTAAATTGGACGAAAAGGGAGAGATAAAGGTGGCGGGTGGATGGCTTGTTCAAGAAATGGGTGGAACGAGCGAAAAGGCTCTAAAGGTCATAGAAGAGAGGGTAAAAAAAATACCTCCCGTTAGCGATTTATTGGAGGAGGGTAAACGCCCCGAGGATATAGCCCTAATGATAATCCCCGAAGAGTTGAACCCCCATCTTCTCGGACTTAAAGAGGTTGAATATTATTGCCCCTGCGATGAGGAAATGGTTAAAGGAATTATTGCGGGTCTACCCGAGAAGGAAATAGAGGAAATCTTTAAGGAAAAGAAATATTTGGAGGTTACTTGTCAGTTTTGTAGGAGAATTTACCGCTATACCAAGGAGGAGATAGAGAAAATAAGGAAATCCTCCGAGGGTTAGAATTAACCTTATTTGGGAGGTTAAAGTAATGGCGGGCCATAGCCACTGGGCACAGATTAAACATAAAAAGGCTAAAGTAGACGCTCAAAAGGGAAAACTTTTTTCCAAACTTGCCAAGGAAATAATGATAGCTTCCCGTTTGGGGGGGCCCAATCCCGACCACAATCCCCGTCTGAGGCAGGCAATAGAGCGGGCTAAAAAGGCTAAAATGCCGGCTGAGAAAATTGAATACGCAATAAAAAAGGGAGCGGGACTTATAGAGGGAGAAGCCATTGAAGAGGTAGTTTACGAGGGTTACGGACCCGGCGGTGTGGCGATAATGGTGGTTGCCCAAACCGACAACAAAAATAGAACCGTTGCGGAAATAAGAAACATCTTTAACAAACAGGGCGGAAAATTGGGAACCAGCGGAAGCGTATCCTTCCTCTTTGAAAGGAAAGGCGTTATAGAAGTTCCCGCGGAGGGTATAGACGAGGAAGCAATCCTTGAAAAGGCTTTGGAGGCGGGAGCGGAAGATGTGGTTACAGGCGAAGCGGTGCACATAGTTTACACCAACCCCGAAGACCTCTACGAGGTTAAAGAAAACTTGGAAAAACTGGGTGTAAACGTTGAAAAGGCGGAAATTTCCTACATACCCACCACCACCGTTAGGGTCGAAAATCCCGAAGAGGCACAAAAACTTCTAAAACTGCTCACCGCTTTGGAAGAGCACGACGACGTTTCCCAAGTGATTTCCAACTTCGATATACCGCGGGAGATTATGGCGAAAATCTCCTAACCTTTTTCCGTTTAAAATTTTCCCCTTACCGCTATGGGAGAAAAGAAACTTCCTTACACCGAAAAGGGTGTTCTCGTAAATTCGGGAGAATTCAGCGGTTTGGATAGCGAAACCGCCAAAAGAAAAATAACCGAAAAGTTGGAACAACTCGGATTGGGTAGAAAAAAAGTTACTTACCGCCTTAGGGATTGGAATATATCCCGTCAAAGGTATTGGGGAACGCCTATACCCGTCGTATATTGTCAAAAATGCGGTATAGTTCCCGTTCCCGAAAATCGGCTTCCCGTTAAACTTCCCCTTGAAGTTGAATTTACGGGTAAGGGAAATCCCTTAGCCACCAATGAAGATTTTGTAAAAACTACCTGTCCCAAATGCGGCTTGCCCGCAAAAAGGGAAACCGACACAATGGATACCTTCTTTGACAGCTCTTGGTATTTTCTGCGCTATACCGACCCCAAAAACGAGAGTAAGCCCTTTGACGAAGAGAAGGCAAACTATTGGATGCCCGTAGATATCTACATAGGCGGTATAGAACATGCGGTTTTGCACCTTCTTTATGCCCGATTTTTCCAAAAGTTTTTACGGGATTTAGGTTTAACCAGATACGATGAACCCTTTGAACGGCTTATAACCCAAGGTATGGTACTTAAAAAGTGGGTTTCAATAAGGAAACTCTTGGAGTCTTTAGGTTTAAATGGGGACTCTACGGTAGGAGAACTTCTCGAAAAACTCAGGGAGAGAGGTTACCTAAAGGAATGAACCTTTATCTAGACCCCCTTTGGGTTTACCTTTACTTCCTCTACTACTTTAGAATTTTATTCTTCCTTATACCCCAGACTATTTTTACCTTTGGGGTTTTACCCAATCTGTTTTTAGCCCATCTGGTTTTTGCCCTCTCTTGGGTTTTTATATACCTTTCGCCACCGCCTAAGGATATTGCAATTCCAACCAACGAAATCCAACTTCTCTTGCTCATTTCAAAAGAGGCTCTTCTCGGATTTATTTTGGGGTTCTTCGTTAGGCTTCTTTATATACTTTTTGTAACCTTAGGAGAATTGGTAAACCTACATGTGGGGTTGGCTATGGCCAACCTTATGCTCCCCGGAGAGGGTATTGTAGGGGTTTTCGGAAACCTCTTTAGGGTTATGGGGGGGCTTTTATTTTTCGCCCTCGGGGGGTTGGAGGCGAGTTTTTACGGGCTTAAACTTTCCTTTGATACCGTTCCCGTTACCACCTTTGACCCTTTTACGCTCAACTACCAAATTTTTACCCTAACGCTGGTGAAAATCTTTTCCATAGCCCTATCTATGGCTCTACCCGTCATTGCAGTATACCTTTTGGTAAATCTTATTTTAGCTTTGACCAACCGTTTGGTACCAAACGTTAATATCTTCTTTGCGGGATATCCCGTTTACATGATGGCCAACTTTGCCATTGTAGCCCTGCTGGCACCCGCTTTGGGGTGGCTTGGCGCAAGGATTATAGAGAAGTATTTAACCGCATTCGCTGAGTTTGTTAGGAGTCTCCCCCATTAGGGTTTTTTTGTTTCCACCCCCAAGGGAATAAAAGTAAATTTGCTCCTATAAGGGCGAAAGAGAAACCTATCAAGCCCGCTATTCCCAAGGTTTGGAAAACTACAAAGGTGAAAGTTATAAACAGTAAAAACCTAAAGGGGCGGGAATATAAATGGCCACCGAACTTTTGGCGGAACTTCTCCAACTTTTGAGAACCCCTGCCATATTTAACGGAAAGCTTTAGCTTCTTTGATTGGATTTTGGACCAAATCCAAAGGTTTCTGTAGTAAAAAAACAGAAAAGCAAACCCCAAAAGGAAGGCTAAAAACCCTTTTAAAAATTCCATGTTTAGTATTTTTCCTCCTCAACCCTTATGAGAACCGGTTTACTTTCCACAAAGGGTAATTTTTCTATCTCCTCAACCGCGGCCTTTATTTTACTCTCATAGGCCTTGTGGGTGAGTATTATTAGAGGTACGACCTCCAGGTGGGAAGACAGAAATTTTAATATCCATTCCTGTTGTAAAACACCCGCTATACTTATATCCTTGGATGCCAAAATTTGGGCTATTTTGTAAAGAACTCCGGGTTTATCCTTAACCTCCAATCTAAGATAATACCGGCTGTAAAAATCTTTTGCAATTTTCAACTGGTGGTTTGCCCAACCGAGGGGGGTTATATCGCAGACTTTGCCGCAGCGCGAAAGTCCAACCGCCAATTGGATAATATCTTGAACTACGGCGGTTGCGGTCGGATAAGCCCCCGCCCCCGCTCCTTGGAGTTTGAGCTGCCCCAAATAGTCGCTCTTAAAGAGGATTCCGTTAAAAACTCCATCCACGTGGGAAAGGGGGTTGGATAAAGGAATAAAGGTGGGATGAACCCTTATTTCTACCTCTCCGTTATTCCGTTTTTTGGCTATGGCGAGGAGTTTCAGTTTGTAACCCATTTCCATTCCGAGTTTTATGTCAAGCACATTGATGTGGGTTATACCTTCTACAAAGACTTGGGAAAAGTCCACCTTTCCCCCAAACGCCAGCATAGCCAGTATGGCTATTTTGTGGGCGGCATCTATTCCTTCTATATCAAAGGTGGGGTCGGATTCCGCATAGCCCTTCTCCTGTGCCTGCAAGAGCGCCTTTTTAAAGGAAAGATTTCCCTTTTCCATTTTGGTAAGGATGTAATTGGTAGTGCCGTTTAGGATACCTTGAATTTCGCCGACTTCGTTAGAGCAAAGGGTTTCCTTTAAAACCTTTACGAGGGGAATACCCCCTCCCACCGCGCCCTCAAAGAGGATTGCGGTATCGTTTTCCCTTGCCAGCTTGGCTATTTCATAGCCGAACTCCGCTAGGAGGTGTTTGTTGGCGGTTACAACCGGTTTGCCCATTTTGAGGGCGGTTTCCACAACCTCCTTTGCGGTGTCTATACCGCCTATAAGCTCAACCACTATGTCCGAGTTTTGAACCACCTCCCTCCAATCGGTGGTTCGCAAAGATTCGGGAACTTTGAAAAACCTTTTTTTATTCCAATCTCTGGTCGCTATTTTGGATAAAACCGGTTTTACGCCCGTCTTTTTTTTTATTTCTTCAGCCTTTGTTAAAAGTATTTGGGCAACACCCGTTCCTACGGTTCCGCAACCTACTATGCCAACTCTTACCGGTTTAGCCACTTTCCGCCCTCCGAGGGTATTAGCTCTTAAATTTTAAATGGGCGTAAGGCGGTAGGGTTCGGATACGGGGGTCTTCCCAAGCTTTCCCAACCGTAAAGTGGTAAACAACTTGGAGGGTTTCATCGCTCTCCACCTCGGGTTCCCATAGAAGGTTGTTTCCTTTTTTTATCTTGGCCAATCCCAATACTTCGGCGGTTAGGTCGTCGTAGAAGCACCCTATACCCGTTCCCTTAAGTCCAAGGGCTGTTGCCTCAAGGTATAAAACCTGTCCTATAAGTCCCGCCTCCCAGTGGATATTTTTATATTTCCAAGGTTGGTTTTCTAAAACATTTTTAAATTCCGATACCATTGCCACCGCAAAGGCTCCGTTTTCCGCTATCGGTTGGTTACAGGAAAGGTAACCCGCCAGTTGGGTTGTATCCCCCTCCGCCAGGAGGTAGAGGTTTTCTTCCACTTTTTTCCACAGGAAGTTCCTTTTGAATTTCTCCTTAAAAAGGTCTAGGTGTCTATTATTTCTTATAAAGGTGTAAATACCCCTTTCCAAACCCCTAACGCGGTGGACGAACAAAACCAAACTTATATAGGTAGGTGAAATTTCCACATCGAAGGGAGAGTAATCCTTTCGCGGTAAGGTTCGGTCTAAAATTTGCAAAAATGTATTTTTGTCTATAAATCCTTCGGGGTTGTAGATATGTCCACTTCTGCGGTTTCTTATTACCGAAACCGCACTTTTGAGGCGGTATTCAACAAAATTTCTAAGGGGTCTTCCGGGATAGGTAAAAACCTCCTCGGGTGTTCGTGGTTTTTCACTCTCTTCAAAGGTTGAATACACAACCTCCCACAAAACCCTTTCGGGACTTAGGACGTTGGGTTTTACCTTAAAGGGTAACCTTTTAAATTCGTTAACCACTTCGGTGGGTAAATCCCTTGGAACATTCCCAACTTTTCGGGGAAATACAAAAAGGGCTAATTCGGGATATTCCTCCTCTCCGTGGGGAAAAGGGGCTTTATCCAACCCGAGGATGGATTTAAGTTCCCCATCGGAGGGAACGCTAAGCCACTTTACTCTCCAACCTTGGATGTTTGCCGAAAACCTTAAACCGCCTATGGCGTGGCCGGTGTCAAGGAGACAATACCTAAGAGCCCTTTCTCCGTATTTCCAACTTTCCCTCCAAGGGATAGAGGTTAGGATTACTAAAAACCCCTCGGTTTTGAAGTGGTTTTTAATCCTTTCCGCAAGTTTAGAGGGTATATCCCTAATTTTCTCCAACGCGTGGAGGTAGGGGTTATAGTGGTAAACCCCCTTAAGTCCCGCTACGTTGGGAATAACCAAATAGCACTCGGTCGGGTGGAGGTTCCCGCTGGAAGGGTTCATTCTAACCGCCCAGGTATTGCCCCCCGCCGTTTTCCAGGCGGAAATCCCCAATGCCAGTTCCAAAAAAAGGGAAACGGTTTCGAGGGAAAATTCACGCTCTTTGGGAAGCTTGGTATCGTAAAGACCCAAGGTTGGGATGTTGGGAGCTTCCGAAAACGGAAGCTTTATAATTTCCGCCCCTTCCCAAAAACGGAAAGGGTTAGGCTGGGTATCCCAATCCAGGTAGCCCAACGATTGGGCATATCTCCAAGGGTAGTGTTTGGTCCTGCGGTGGTAATCTAAAACTTTGGAAGCCATCGCCTCTTTAATTTCCAAAAAATTTTCGGAAATGAAATATAAACAATCTCATAAACAAAAAATACTTGATATAAAAAGTTTTTCACTTTCAAAATCTTAATCGGTAGCCTAAATTAATATGAAGTTCAAACACGTTTTGGTCTGCATGGCGAGAAAACCCAATCCTATGATGCCCTCCTGCGGAGGAAAAGGTAGCGACCAAATAGCTATGAAATTCCAAGAGGAACTTATGAAGAGGGGACTTAACAACGTTCTACTATCGGTAACCGGTTGCCTGGGAGCCTGCGAAATGGGTCCCGTCGTTGTGGTATACCCCGACGGGGTTTGGTATGGAAACGTTAAACCCGAAGATGTAGAGGAGATAATTGAAAAACACATCCTTGGAGGAACACCCGTAGAAAGGTTAAAAATAAGCCACCCCATAGAGCAGATGGCTTAATTTCCATTCTATTTCCACCTTTTGAAAAAATTTAAATCTTTATTCCCTTTCAAGCCTCCATCTTTGATGGGGGGTGGTGGACGGAGTTAAATTAGTTTCCCAAATGGGTGAAGGGAGACATTGTCCCCTTTGTGGGGGAAAGGGTTTTATTATCACCGAAAGAGGGGCGAGGAAATGCAGGTGTATCTACGGAAGGTTTAATTTGGAAAAATTTTTAAACATCCCCAAACGGTTTTGGGATGCGGATATAAGAAAAATAAAGAGCAACCTGTGTGCAGAAACCTCGCGCCAAATCTACACCTATTTGAGGGGCTTTAAAACCTTTTACGACAAGGGTATCGGTCTTTTGCTTATAGGTAAGCAGGGGGTGGGAAAAACCTACATAGTAACCGCCATTTTGAAATACCTTTATCAGAAATACCGCATTAGGGGTTTATTTACCGACACTAAAGAACTTTCTATCAAACTGAGGGAGAGGTTTGAAAAGGGAGGCCACTCCGATTTGGTAGAAGTCCTGGCAAGGGTTCCCGTTTTGGTTTTGGACGATTTGGGAAACGAAGTTTTAACCGACTGGTATAGAGATATACTCGTCGGCCTTATCAGCCAAAGGTATAACGAGAAAAAGGTAACCTTTGTGACTACCAATTTTTACCCCTCCTTTGCGGTGGGGGGGATTGAAACCCCTTCCAGAGAGGGGGTAAAAATCGTAGACCGTTCCGCGGTGCGTTTTTCCTCCCTACCCCAAGAGAGGCTTTTGGATAGCAGATTTGGCTCGCATGTGGTTTCCCGTTTGGGGGAAATGACTATACCGATAGTGGTAAAGGGGATAGACCAAAGGCTAAAAAAGGTCCTCTATTAATCCAACCTAAGGTGGATACCTTTATCCTTTAGATACCTTTTTAGTTCACCCACGGTAAGTTCCTTAAAGTGAAAGAGGGAAGCGGCGAGGCAGGCATCCGCCTTTCCTTCGGTAAAGGCTTCGTAAAAGTGTTCTTTTCTGCCGGCCCCACCGCTGGCTATAACGGGAATTTTTACCGCCGATGCCACCGCTCCGGTTAGCTCTATATCGTAACCCTCTTTGGTGCCGTCCCTATCCATTGAGGTAAGGAGTATTTCTCCCGCCCCGAGCCCTTCTACCCTTTTAGCCCACTCAATTGTATCTAAGCCGGTGGGGGTTCTCCCTCCGTGGATAAATACCTCCCAACCGCCACTTCTACGTCTTCTGGCGTCTATCGCCACCACAATGCATTGACTTCCGAACCTTTTAGCCGCCTCGTAGATGAGGGAAGGATTTTTTACCCCTGCGGTGTTTATGGAGACTTTATCAGCCCCCGCCTCAAGGAGTTTCCTTATATCTTCTAGGGTTCGGACACCTCCTCCTACGGTAAAGGGCATAAAAATTGTTTGGGCGACTTCCCTTACGACATCAAGCATTATTTGCCGTTCTTGGGCGGAAGCGGTAATGTCTAAGAAAACCAATTCGTCCGCCCCTTGCTCCTCGTAGGCTTTGGCCACCTCAACGGGGTCTCCCGCATCCCTTAGCCGTTTAAACTTTATACCTTTTACGACCCTTCCTTTATCCACATCCAGACAAGGGATTATCCTTTTGGCAAGCATTCTTTAACCCCCAACCAGTTTGGAAAGCTCCTCAACCGCCCAAGAGAGGCTTTTGACCCCCACCGCAAAGGATTTGGGTTTTAAAATAACCTCTCCACTTTTAGTTTTAAAAATTCCGACAAACACCTGCTGGTAAAAACCCTCTTCCCCCACATAGATTTCAACCAAATCTATCTTCTCACCTCTGTAGAAGTTTTCCACCTTAAAAAAGTAACCTCTTTTGGCGTCCTTAAATTCTTTACCGACCTCCAGTTGGGAGGGACTATACCTTTCAACCCTTACAGTTCTCAAGGGCTCAACCTCCTTATCGGTTACACCTTCGGGAGTTTTTAGCTTTATAAGGAGTAATTTAAGGGGTTTTCTTCCTTCCCTAAGGGCTTTTTGCTCGTATTTGGTGGTGGGAAGGTCCAAATCGAACCCTTTGCGGATTTCAAAAATTTTCTTTAGAGGTTGTAACTGCTCCAGTATGTAGAGGTAATAGTCCTCTATATCCGTTCGAATATATACCTTTCCCCCTTCTTGGAGTTTTAAAGCCAATTTTCTCAAAAAGGAGGTCTTTAGGAGTCTCCTCCTTATATCCCTTTTTTTAAAAAAGGGGTCGGGATAATTGAAGAAGAAAGCCCTAACGGAGTTGGTTTTTAAAAGGTAATCCACAAAAAGGTGGGCGTCCAAATTAAACACAAAGAGATTTTTATAACCTTTGCCCAAACATTTGTGAATTAAGGCTTTTACCCCCGGGTGCCACTTATCAACCGCCAACACGGGTTGGTCGAAAAATCTTTGTGCCAGCCAGAGGGCGAAATCGCCCTTTCCGAAACCTATCTCAACCAAGGGGTTTTCAAAATTTAGTTTTTCCTCTATAGGTCGGGTTGTATCCCAAAAGCAAGGTTTAAAAATTTTTCCCCCCACAAGGTGTAGGAATTTTAAAAAGGGAAAAACTTTGGGAAGCTTTACGGGTATTATCGGCTATCCTCTTTATCCATTACTCCCATAACGTGATAACCCGCATCTACGTGCAAAACTTCACCAGTTATATTTTTAGCCCAGTCCGAGCAGAGGAAAACCGCCGCATTTCCCACATCTAAAATGTCTATACCTCTACCCAAAGGCGAAACTTCCATAGTGTGTTTCATAAGGAGGTGAAAGCCGCTAATAGCCCTTGCCGCCAAAGTCTTTACGGGGCCTGCAGAAATGGCGTTTATGCGGTGTCCCTTCTTACCCAAATCGTAAGCCAGATATCTAACGGTGCTTTCTAGGGCGGCTTTGGCTATTCCCATAACGTTGTAGCGGGGAACCACTTTTTCTGCACCGTAATAGGAGAGGGTTAGAAATGCTCCGCTTGTTCCCTCCATAAGTTTTATAGCCCTTTGGGTTAGGGCTATGAGAGAATACACGCTGATGTCCATAGCAATTTTAAAACCTTCGCGGGAAGTGTAGAGGGTAGGTCTTTTAAATTCCTCCGCGGGGGCAAAAGCGATGGAGTGAACGACAATGTCTATACGGTCGGTTATTTGGGCTATTCTTTCAAAAGTTTTGTCTATAGCGGTATCGGAAGAGACATCCATTTCCAAACAATCCAAAGCTTCCAACTCTTTTGCAATGGGGTCTATTTTTTTACCTATTTTTTCGTTTGCATAGGTTAAAATTAACTTTGCTCCCTCCCTTTTAAAGGCTTGGGCGATACCGTAAGCTATACTATTTTTGTTGGCTATACCCGTAACAAGTGCTATTTTTCCGTTTAGTAACCCCATTTTCTACCTCCATTTTGACAATTAAACCTTATAAGTATATAGGTGGTTTTCGGGCAACCTAAAATGGTTCTTCTATGTCGGAAAACAAGCCTTGGGGTGGACGCTTTAGCGAACAGACCGATAAGTTTGTGGAAGAATTTACCGAAAGCGTTTCCTTTGACAAAGAATTGGCGGAGGTTGATATAAAGCAAAGCATAGCCCATACGAAAACCCTTTTAAAAGCAAAAGTTTTAACCGAGGATGAAGCCCAAAAAATTATAGATGGGCTTTACTCTATTTTGGAAGATATCAAAAAGGGAAACTTTGAATGGAAAAGGGAAGTTGAAGATGTCCACATGAATGTGGAAAGGGAACTTACAAACCGTATAGGGAGGGTTGGGGGAAAACTCCACACCGCCCGTAGCAGAAACGACCAAGTGGCAACCGACTTTAGGCTTTACCTAAAAGGCCAAATAAAGGAGATAATTGGCCTTTTAAAGGCCCTACGAAAGGCTTTAACCCAAAAGGCGGAGGAAACCCCCGACATTATCGTAAGCGGATATACCCACCTTCAGAAGGCTCAGCCTATAAGGCTTGCCCATTGGTTTCTCGCCTATCGGGAAATGTTCATAAGGGACACCCAGCGGTTTTTGGACACTTACCGAAGACTGGATGCTTCCCCTCTGGGTTGCGGGGCTTTGGCGGGAGTGGACTTCCCGTTAGATAGGTTCTATACCGCCCGAAACCTAGGTTTTTCAAGGGTCACCCGAAACTCCTTGTCGGCCACCGCGGACAGGGACTTTGCATTGGAATTTCTAAACGCCTGTAACATTACAATGCTTCACCTCTCAAGGTTGGCGGAAGACCTTATCATTTGGGCGTCGGAAGAATTCGGGTACGTGGATTTACCCGATAAGCTCTGCACCGGCTCCTCCATTATGCCCAACAAAAAGAACCCCGATGTTTTAGAACTCATTAGGGGAAAAACGGGAAGGGTCTTAGGGGATTATGTAGCCCTCTCCACCGTCTTAAAAGGTCTCCCCATGGCTTACAACCGAGATTTACAAGAGGATAAGGAGCCGGTATTTGACGCGGTGAGAACCTTAAAGGGTTCCTTAATAGGAATGAGGAAAATTATTGAAGGATTAAAACCTAAAAGGGAGAGAATGGAAGAAAATGCGGGAAACCTAACATTGGCAACCGATCTAGCCAACTATCTAGTCCAAAAAGGGGTTCCCTTTAGAGAAGCCCACCAGATAGTCGGGAAATTGGTCTCCTATGTCCTTCAAAAGGGTAAGAGAATGGAAGACCTTTCCTTGGAGGAGCTAAAGGAATTTTCTTCCCTATTTGGGGAAGATGCCCTTTTACTATTAAAACCTTCGGTTGTTGCGGATAGAAGGGCAACCTACGGAGGAACCGCCAAAAAAGAGATAAAAAGACAAATAGGGAATGCCTTAAAGGAAGATTTTTAACCCCTTTCGTCCCCTTTAATAAGCCTCTCCAAAACCGGTTTTATCCTGTCGTAGAGTGACAAAAAGTGTTGGGATATAACTTTGGTTTGACTCAAAACGGGCATAAAGTTGGTATCCCCGTGCCAACGGGGAACTATGTGGCAATGAATATGTTGCTCCAAACCGGCCCCCGCAACTCGGCCCAAATTCCACCCCACATTAAAACCGTGGGGGGATATGGTCTCTTTTAAAGCCTTTATACACGCCCGCACCAGTTTGTTTATCTCTAAAATTTCCTCCTCTGTAAGGGAGGTAAAATCATCCGTATGCCTAATAGGGCAAACCATTAAATGACCCCCGTTGTAGGGATAGAGATTCATAATCACAAAAGCGGTTTTTCCCCTGTGTAAAACCAGATACTCCCTATACTTTTTGGGGGGTTGCTTTATAGCCTCGCATAGGAAACAATCTTCGGAAATTTTATCCACATTCTCTATGTAGGTGCTTCTCCAAAAAGCCCACAGGTGTTGCATAAATAAGATTATTTAAAATGCAAAGCTTGGGGTAGCATATTCGGTTTGGCTTGCCGGGTAAAAAAATATATAACTTATGAAAAAGTTGGCGCCTTCTCTTCTTTTTTTAGGTTTATCTTTGGCACATGCCCACTTTGTAACCCTTATTCCCGAAAGCGATACTGTTAGAAAACCAACCGTTAAAGTTGAAACTCTATTTACCCACCCCGCGGAAGGTTATCCATCTATGCCTTACCAAATAGAGAAAAGCGCAGTGTTTAAAAGTGGAAAGGAATACCCCCTAAAGTGGAAGGTTTCCTATATACCCGCCTCTCCCGAAGGTGGGGGTAAGGTAGAAAAATACACATCGCAGGTTAGCCTACTTGGACCGGGAGTATACCAGGTTGTGGTTTGGCAAAAACCTTACTATGAACCCGCCGAGGGTGTTTACATAAAACAACTTGCCAAGGTATATATAAGCGCCTTCGGTTGGGAAGAGGGATGGGATAAACCAATAGGAGCAAAGGTTGAAATAGTTCCCCTAACGCGTCCTTTCGGTATTTGGGAGGGAAACAGCTTTGTTGGAAGGGTTTTAAAGGATGGGAAACCCCTAAAGGGTGCTAGGGTGGAAATTGAATACTACAATACCGGAGGTGTTAAATATCCCAACGAGGTTCTCTACACGCAGGTGGTAAAAACCGACGAAAATGGGGTATTTGTCTATACAATTCCCTGGAGCGGTTGGTGGGGATTTTCGGTTATCACCGAAGGTGGAGAATATAACGGTCACCCTTTGGAGCTTGACGGTGTTCTTTGGATTTACGCTTATCCAAAACCCAAAGAGGTTAAGTAATGCATATCTCGGAAGGAGTTTTACCGGCTTGGGAAATAGCGGTAGGTTGGGGTTTTACCTCACTAGGTCTATTTTGGGGCCTTAGAAAATTGGAAGGAGAAAAACTGGTTCTCACAGCCCTCCTTACCTCCCTGTTTTTTGTGGCATCCCTTATACACGTGCCGGTTGGAATTTCCAGCACCCACTTGATGTTTAACGGTTTTTTAGGATTACTGCTTTGCGAGGCGGTTTTTCCCGCTCTTTTTGTAGGCCTGTTACTTCAGGCTATTTTATTCCAATTTGGGGGACTTTTTGTTTTAGGGGTAAACACCTTTAATTTGGCTTTTCCAGCCCTCCTTTCGTGTCTGCTTTTTAGAAGATGGATCTTTTCGGAGGGGATAAGGTTTTACGCGGGAGCCTTTTTAAGTGCCCTTGTAGCCATTTTCGGTAGCGGCCTTTTATTATCGGTGGAACTCTCCCTTATTGGGGAACACTTTTTAACCGGCGCGGGGCTAATCCTCTTAATCCACCTACCGATAGCGACGGTTGAAGGTATCATATACATTTTTCTTCTTGGGTTTATTAAGAAGGTTTATCCCAACATTTTGGAAACTGGAAAATGAGAAGGTTTCTCCTTTTGGTGGCTTTTCCTTTGGTTATTTTCGCCCACAGGGTGGACCTATATGCGGAATTCAATAACGGAACTTTGGAAGTTTTCGGTTATTTCCCCGATGGAACCCCTGCAAAGGGGGCAGATGTAAAGGTATTTACCCCCGATGGAGAACTCATTTACGAGGGTAAAACCGACCAAGGGGGTTGGTTAAAAATACCCCTAACCCGAAAGGTAGAAAGGGTAAAGGTGGTCCTATATGCGGGTTTGGGACACAAAGCCCAAACAACGGTGGTTATAAATCCTTCCGCCGCCAACGGCGCAAACCAAATAAAAAATACCCAAAGCGAACCTCCTAGGGAAAACTTTCAATCCCAACCCCCCTTCGGTTGGAAAGAAATCTTTTGCGGTTTAGGGTGGATATTCGGTATTTTTGGTATTTTAAACTTTTTCTATGGATTTAAAAGGGGAAAAGGCTAAACTTTTTATATTTCTAATAACAACCACCGCGGTTTACCTAACCGACAATTTAAAACTTCTCCTTTTAGGATTTTCTCTATCACTTTTGACATTTATCTTTTTTAAAATCCCCCTAAAGTTTTTAAAATTCGCCCTTTACGGTAACTTTTTTCTGTTTTTTGTTGTATTTTCCCTCCTCATATTGGAAAATTTCCACACTGCAATGGCAGTTTTTCTTAAGGCTAACACCATTTTTGCATTGACCAACGTCCTTATAATACCTATGGGCGTCGTAAAATTGGCAAAAGTTTTAAACGAATTGGGAGTTTCAAGGAAATTAACCTTCCTATTGGTCTTAAGCTACAGGTATTTCCATTCCCTTAGGGAGGAATACGGTAAAATGGGAAAAGCCATCGCCTGTAGGGGTTTCCAGCCTAAAACGGAATTGAGAAGCTATAGGGTTTACGGATATCTATTGGGAATGCTTACGGTAAAAACCTACCTAAAGGCGAGAGAAATCTATAAGGCGATGCTCTGCAGGGGTTTTTAAAATGAAAAAACCGCTTTTGGAGGTTAAAAATCTAACCGTCAAAAGGGGAGACAAAACGGTTTTGCGAAACTTTAATCTCTCCCTAGGTTGGGGAGAAAAATTGGTATTGGCGGGGGCCAACGGGGTAGGAAAAACCACCTTTGCGGAAACGGTTTTAGGTTTTTTACCCTTTGAGGGAGAAATCTTTTTTTCGGGAAAACCGATAAGGGATAAAAAGGATTTTAGAAATCTCCGGAAGAAGGTGGGTTACGTATTTCAAAACCCCGATGATCAACTTTTTATGCCAACCGTAAGAGGGGAACTATCTTTTGGACCCGAAAATTTGGGACTTCCTCCCGGGGCGATTGGGGAGCGGGTAGAAAGGGTAGCCCGAAAACTGGGGATAAAAAGGCTACTGGACAAATCGGTCTTTGAGCTTTCCTATGGACAAAAGAGGTTGGTCTCTATAGCCTGCGTCCTAACTATGGAGCCCCAACTTCTTATTTTGGACGAACCGACCAACGGACTGGACCGCGAAAACTGGGAGAGGGTGGCAAACTTTTTAAAGAAAACGGAAAAAGCGGTACTGGTAATAACCCACGACAGGGAGCTTATCAATTACCTAAGGTGGAAAGTTATCTATTTGAGCGAAATCAATTTCGTCTCCTCATTAAATTTACAGTTTGGTTAAAGCTTCATTGTAAGATTATTACATACTTACAGGGGGCGTAGCTCAGCAGGATAGAGCGCGGGGCTCCGGACCCCGAGGTCGCGGGTTCAAATCCCGCCGCCCCCACTCAGCATAATTAAGAGCTAATGGCTTTTGAAAAAACGGCGGTTGCGGTAGGAAATTTTGATGGTATCCACCTAGGGCATATATACCTACTTAAAACCCTCAAAGGGGAAGCCTTTAAAAGGAATTTAACCCCGCTTGTTGTAACCTTTGACCCTCATCCCGCGGTGGTTTTAAAAAAGGGAAAAGATTTTTGCACCCTATCCACCGCGGAGGAAAAGCGGGAGATTATAGAAAAACAACTGGGTTTAAATTACGAAATCCTCCCCTTTACGGAAGAGTTTTCCAAAACAGCGCCCGAGGGGTTTATAGAAAAAACCTTATTGGAGCGGTTTAAAGCCCAACTCATTTTGGTAGGTTATGACTGGCACTTCGGCAGGGGGGCAAAGGGAAATGCCAACACGGTTTACGAAATTTGCAAAAGGCGGGGTTGCGAAGTTATCCAGCTCCAACCTTATACCATTGGGGGGAAAATAGTATCTTCCTCCCTCGTGAGGGCTCTTTTAAAGGAGGCCCTATTAAAGCCCGCCAGCCTCTTTTTAGGACGCCCCTACTGGATTAGGCGACAAGTGGTAAAGGGCAAGGGGTTGGGTTCAAAATTGGGAGTTCCAACCCTCAACTTTGAAGAGGTTGAAAATCTGTGCCTTCCCAACGGTGTTTATGTAGTTTGTATAGACGGACACCCCGCGGTGGCCAATTTGGGTTACTCTCCCACCATTAAAGGTCAAAAACGAACCTTAGAGGTTCACGTTTTGAGGGATTTTTTTGAAGTTTCCGATAGACCCAAAATAGTTTTCAAAAGATACCTTAGACCCGAAAGGGCGTTTAAGAGTGTGGAAGAACTCCTAAGGAGAATAAAGGAGGACATAAGACACACGAAAGAGACATTTTTTGAGGATTAAAATCTCAAAATGGTGGAGCCCCAAGTGAGACCTCCACCCATTGCGGTTAAAAGGAGAAGGTCTCCCCTCTTGATTTTTCCTTCTTTCAGAGCCTCGTAAAGGGCTATGGGTATAGAAGCGGCGGAGGTATTACCGTAGCGGTTTACATTTACATAAACCTTTTCAAAGGGTATAGAAAGTTTTTCAGCAAGGGCTTTTATAATCCTAAAATTCGCTTGGTGGGGGATAACCAAATCTATGTCTTTGGCGGAAAGTCCCGCCGATTTTAGAGCTTCAAGGGAGGCTTCCGCCATTCCGTTTACCGCTTCCTTAAATACCTTTCTACCTTCCATTTTTAAATAGCCGCACGGTTCCCTATAGAGGATAGGCCAGGCACTCCCTTTGGTATAGAGTTTGGAACTCAAAATGTCGCTTTCGCTATTTTCGTCGTATCGGACCACCACCGCCCCCGCACCATCTCCGAAAAGCACACAGGTAGAACGGTCTTTCCAATCAATAATGGAAGAAAGTTTCTCCGCCCCTATAACCAGAACCGTTTTCTTCTTTCCGCTTTTTAAATAGGCATCGGCTATGTCCAATCCGTAGAGAAATCCGCTACAGGCGGCGGAAATGTCAAAAGACATAGCGGTAGGCGGTAGTCTCAACCTCTCTTGAACCAGACAGGCGGTTGCGGGAAATCCCAACTGGGGAGTAAGCGTTGCCAGTATAACCGCTTCTATTTCCCCTTTGTCAATACCGGCATTTTCAATAGCCCGTTCGCTTGCCTTTACCGCCATATCTACAACACTTTCGTTTTGGGCTATCCGCCTCTCCTTTATTCCCGTTCGGGTTGTAATCCATTCGTCGGAAGTGTCCACCATTTTTTCCAGGTCTAAATTGGTCAAAACCCTTTCAGGAAGGTATATACCTATCCCTTCGATTCTTGTCCCCATCTTTCCACACCGCAAAAAGGATTGAGGTAATTATATTTTCTGGAATGAGGGAAAGATGCCCCTACATAGTGGAACAGATAGTTCGCCCGACGGGAATTTGCGACCCCGAAGTGGAAGTTAGACCCACGGAAAACCAACTTCAAGATCTCATTGGGGAGATAACGTCTCGAAAAAAACGGGGGGAAAGGGCTTTGGTTTTAACTACTACAAAAAGGTTGGCGGAAGAAGTGGCGGATTACCTTACCCAACGGGGGATAAAAGCAAAATACCTTCATTCCGACCTAAATGCCATAGAGAGGGCAAAGGTAATAAAGGAACTCAGGGAAGGGGTAATAGATGCGATAGTAGGGGTAAACCTTTTGAGGGAGGGTTTGGACCTTCCCGAGGTTTCTTTGGTGGCGATTTTGGAGGCGGATAAAGAAGGTTTTTTGAGGAGTTACCGAAGCCTAATCCAGATAATAGGGAGGGCGGCGAGAAATGTAAACGGTAAGGCTATACTTTATGCGGACCGAATCACTCCCTCAATGCAAAAGGCTATAGAGGAAACCGACCGTAGGAGAAAAATACAACTTGAATACAACAAAAGACACGGTATAAAACCGAAACCTATAAAAAAGAAGGTAACCCAACTCCTTACGGTGGAGGGTTTTTCCGCCGAATTACCTGCGGAGGAACTAAAAAAATTCCACTCGGAAGAGGCGGTTTTAAAGGAGATATCCAAACTGGAAAAACAGATGTGGGAGGCGGCCAACCGTTGGGAGTTTGAAAAGGCGGCGAAACTAAGGGACAGAATAAAGGAGTTAAAAAAATTGATAGGTCTAGTTTAGGCTTCCAACTCCATCTCCTTTGGAAGTTCTACAATAATGGTGTAGGCCACTAAAAAACCGTCAAAACCGTGCTCCTTGGTGTAGTTTACCTTTATATCCTTGATGATTGCACCGTTTTCCTGAAAGGCGTCTAAAATCTCGTTGAGCTTCTCCGTGATTTCTACCGAATTCCCCTCAATTACAACGAATTCTGCTTTTAACTTTCCCATCACCTAATTTAAATTTAAAACCTTAAAGTAAACTTTGATTGTTAAGATGGAGCTTAAGCTCTCTGAAAGGGTTAAATCTTTAAAACCCTCCCCCACTTTGGCTATTAGTGCAAAGGCAAAGGGGCTAAGGGCAAAAGGTATTGACGTTATTGGTTTCGGTGCGGGAGAACCCGACTTTGACACCCCCGAATTCATAAAAGAGGCGGCGATAAAAGCCCTAAAAGATGGAAAAACAAAATATGCCCCCGCGGGAGGCCTACCCGAACTTAGGGAGGCTTTGGCGGAAAAGTTTAAAAAAGTAAACGGCATAGACTACAAGCCTTCGGAGGTTGTGGTTTCCGCGGGAGCCAAAAATATTCTCTTTTTGATATTCCTTATGCTTCTGGATGAAGGGGATGAGGTTTTAATTCCCACTCCCTATTGGGTTAGCTACAAAGAGCAGATAAAACTCTTTGGGGGTATTCCCATAGAGGTTCCCACCGAGGAGGGTAGAGGTTTTTCTCTAACTTTGGAGGATTTAAAACCTTTTGTAAACGAACGCACAAAGGTTTTAATTCTCAACTTCCCCAACAACCCCACGGGTGCGACGATAACCGAAGATGAACTTAAGAGAATTGCCCAGTTTTGCGTGAAAAGGGAAATATTTATAATCTCCGACGAGTGTTACGAAGCCTTTACCTACGACGGTGAAAAACACCTTTCCACCGCCTCCTTGGGTGAGGAGGTTAAAAGGATAACTTTCACGGTGAACGCCTTTTCAAAAACTTACTCCATGACCGGATGGAGAGTAGGCTATGTGGGTTGTCCCAACAGGGAGTATGCCAAGGTTATAGCCAATTTAAACAGTCAATCCATTTCCAACGTTACCACCTTTGCCCAATACGGAGCCTTGGAAGCCCTAAAAAATCCCGAAGCTCAAAAGTTTGTTGAAAAAATGAGGCAAACCTTTGAAAGAAGGAGAGATTTAATAGTTTCCCTTTTGAGGGAAATTCCCGAAGTAAAGGTCAATAAACCCAAAGGTGCCTTCTATGTATTCCCAAACTTCAGAACCTACGCTTCAAAATTTGAAAACGACATCGCATTTACGGAGTATCTTTTGGATGAGGCAAAGGTTGCCATAGTTCCCGGAAGTGCTTTCGGATACGAAGGTTTTGCGAGACTCTCTTACTGCAACAGCGACGAAGAAATTACCGAAGGAATAAACAGAATAAAAAAGGCTTTGGAAAAACTTTCTTAGTCCTTTCTCTCTTTAATAGACTTTTTTCCTTTAAAGGAAAACTCTGCTACCTTTTCGGTGTAATCGTCAAACCAATAGGCCTCGGGATTGCGTTTGAAGACCATAAACTTACCCTCGTTTTCGGGGTCGGCGGCTCGGTGGTATTTGAAGTAAATCTTTTCTTTGTCCATACCCACTACTTCTATCTTTCCGGTAGCGTGGGACATTACCAGTTTTGCCCTTTCAGCCAAACCGGAAATACCTATCTTTGCATTTTCAAAAATGGTTAAAGCCTCTTCAACGGGAACCGCGAACGCCTTGTTACCCTTTACGGGTCTATTTATAAACACGTAATAGGGAGGTATTCCTATAAAGGATAGCTTTTCAAACAACTCCCTAAGCGTGTTGGGGTTATCGTTTACCCCCCTAAGGAGTGGCGTTTGGTTGGTCAAAACCGCACCTGCCTTTAGAAGCATATCAACCGCCTTTAGAGTTTCATCGCTAATCTCCCTCGGATGGTTAAAGTCGTTCATAATGTAAATCCTTTTCTCGGGAAGAGAAAATTCCTTTATCATCTCCACAAGGGAGGGGTCTTGGGTAACCCTTTGGGGATAGTAAGCCAAGGCCTTGGTCCCTATGCGGATAATCTTAACGTGGGGTATCCTACGCAGTCTCTCTATAACTTTGCGCAATTTTTCGGTGGGAAGAACCAAGGGGTCGCCACCGGTAAGCAATACGTTATTTACCTCTTTGTGGCTTTCAATGTATTCAAAAGCCCGGTCAAGGTCTAAAAGTATCTCGCTACCGCTAATGTTCTTTTCTTTAATAAACAATCTTTTACGGAAACAAAATCTGCAAAAACCCAGACAGGTAGGGGCTATCAAAAATAGGGCTGTATCCCTATACTTGTGCTGAAGTCCAGGCGCAACGGTATATTTCTTCTCGTTGGAAGGGTCCAAATAGCCCCACTCTTGAAGCTCTTCCTCAAAAGGCACGGCTATCTTTCTAAGGGGGTCATCGGGATTATTCCAGTCTATAAGCTTTACGTAATGAGAAGTTAATTTCATGGGAAAGAATTCGCTAACTTTCCTTATTTTGGCTTTTTCCTCCTCACTAAGAGGCAAATTTTCCACGTCGGTAATCCACTCAATCCTCGCCATTGGGCACCTCCCGAAAATCTTTTTGGTGAACTACCCCGCCTCGTTGAGGCGGAGCTTCAGGTGAGTTTACACCCTCAATAAAATGCCTTACCACTACGGGCGGGTTCACGCCGCCCCTGCTCCTGCCTATACCCGCCTTAGGTCGTTGGT
>DTXZ01000059.1 GCA_012962155.1 Aquificales bacterium | reverse complement strand
TTTTACAAAGGTGTGGAGCATATTTACCGTTATAAGCCATATGGCAATCCAAGGGTTGGTAAAGGCGACCGCCACCGCTCCCAATACCAAACCGTCCACAAATTTATCCGCCAGCCAATCCAAAACGGCGCCAAATTTTGTAGCCTTATCGTTTTGTCGGGCAACTATTCCGTCCGCCAAATCCAGCAAACCGGAGATAACGAGCAGTGTAGCCCCCGTCAAAATGTGGTGGGTATAGAAGGCGTAGGCGGAAAGCGTCCCCGCTATTATTGACAGCAGGGTAATCGCGTTGGGAGGAATGTTTAAATACGCCAAGGAAAGCCCGAAAGGTTCATATATTTTTTTTAATATTTCCCTTTTGCCGGTAAGGTTCATCTTTCCCCGTTAAAGTTTAACAGTTTAATGCCCTTTTTGGACTAAATTTTTACAAAGGGGGGAGTTTATGATTAACACCGACGATGCCAAGGTTTTAATTAACCTGGCAAGGAGCGCTATAGAAAAGGCCCTAAAGGGTAAAAATATAGATGTTCCCCAATGGGTTAGGGAGAAATACAGCCAACCCGCGGGGGTTTTCGTTACCCTAAAAAAGGGTGGACGCCTTAGGGGGTGTATAGGTTTACCCTATCCGGTTTTACCCCTTTGGAAGGCTACCGTTCATGCCGCCTTGGGAGCTGCCTTTGAAGATCCCCGTTTTCCACCTTTGCAAAGTGAAGAGGAGCTAAACAACACCACTTTTGAGATAACTATTTTGACCCCTCCGCGGGAACTTAAAGTGGAAGATAAAAGGCTTCTACCCCAACTGATAAAGGTTGGAAGGGATGGGCTAATAGTTGAGGCTATGGGCCGAAGTGGTCTTTTGCTCCCCCAAGTGCCGATAGAACAGGGTTGGGATTCCGTCACCTTTTTAGCCCATACCTGTCTGAAGGCGGGACTTCCCCCCGATTGCTGGCTTTGGGATAAGACCAAAGTTAAAACCTTCCAAGGTTTAGTTTTTGAAGAGCTTTCACCCCGGGGGGAGGTGGTTAAAAGGGAGTCGGCCTAACTTGGACAGCTTGGGGATGGACGCCTTCTATCTCCACAAAAGGGGAAGGGATGGAAACTTTTACCTCAACGTGGAGGTATCTTTTTCCCTTTTCCCACTTTACGGTAGCCTTAAAGCAATTTAATACCTCTTGGCGGTATAGCTTTTCCGAAAGTTTTCCAAAAATAATAGCCTTCTCGGGAAAGACTGTGTAACCTTTGGGTATACCCTCTATGGGAACCTCAATCTGAAAGGGGACCTTTTGCTTAACCGCGACGTAAAACTGCAGTGCGGTTGCGGAAAATAGCGAAAGCAATAGCAGTTTCCAGTTTAATATTTTTCCAAACTCCTTAATAGGCATTTTGCAATTTCCCAATCCTCTTGGTAGGTAATTTTTAAGTTTGTAACTTCACCCTCAAAGGTACAAACCTTTTTTTTACACCTTTCAAGGAGAACCGCATCGTCGGTTCCCAAAAAGTTTTCCCTTAAAGCCTTTTCGTGACACTCTTTTAGGACTTTTGTTTTAAAACCTTGGGGGGTTTGAACCGCAAATAGACCCTCTCGGGATATCGTCTTTACAACTTCACCTCTGGGAGAAACCTCTTTTACCGTATCCCGTAGGGGAATTACGGGAATTTTGCCGTCGCAGTTTTCCAAGTTTAGGGCTTCTTCAAAGAGTTTCCTGCCCGCCAAGGGTCGGGCTCCGTCGTGAACCGCAACCACCTCTTGGGAAACCTCTTTTAAACCGTTAAAGACGGAAAACTGCCTTTCCCTTCCGCTTTTGGCAAACTTAAAGTGGGGAAATTTCTCTTTCAACCACCCTATATCTTCTTCGGGAACTACCAGAACTATTTCGGTAAAGAGGTCTTTAACGCGATCGAGGAGTAATTCAAAAAGAAATTTACCATTAATGGTTAGAAACTGCTTTTTACCGCCGAAGCGTTGTCCTTTTCCCCCGAGGAGTAAAATTAGAGAGGGCAAATTAAACCTCCCCTTTGGGGACCTTTACAACCCTCTTAACTTTTCCCGCCTTTAAACATTTGGCACAAACGTAAACCCTCTTGTGGCTACCGTCGGGAAGCTCTATTTTAACCTTTTGGAGGTTGGGTTTAAATTTTCTGGGGTTTCTCTCCCCGGAGAAAGTTACGCTCCTTCCGAAAACGGTATGTTTACCACAAACGTAACATTTAGCCATTTTTATTCCTCCCTTTATAATTTGGTAAAAACCAAAAGATTTAATTATAGCCTTTTCCGTTGAAGGTTAGATATCAATTTAGCCCCTATGAGGTCTCCCCAAACGTTTACGGAAGTTCTAAGCATATCAAGGAAACGGTCTATCGCCAAGATAATCGCTATACCCTCCAAGGGCAGGCCAACCGCGGTGAGAACCAGGGTCATGGTAACCAATCCCGCACTGGGTATTCCCGCCGCACCTATTGCCGCCAAAGTGGCAGTTACCAAGACAATAACCTGTTTGGTTAAATCCATATCTATTCCATACATAGATGCGATATACATGACCGCTACCGCCTCGTATAGTGCGGTTCCGTCCATATTGACGGTTGCTCCCAAGGGTAGAACAAAGCCGGCAACCTTTTTATCAACCCCACCTCTTTCTTGGGCAATCCGCAGGGAAACGGGCAAGGTTGCGCTACTGGAGGCGGTTGAAAAGGCTATAAAGAGGGCTTCCCTAACTTTGGCAAAGTATTCGTGGGGTTTAACCTTAGCCAAAAGGTAGGCTATAAGCCCCAAATTTACAACAGCGTGCCAAGTAAGACCCAAAACAACCGCTAAAGCGTATTTCCATAGCTGGGAAAAGGCGTCAAGTCCTTGAACCGCAACCGTGTGGTAAACGATGGCAAAGACCCCCAAAGGGGTTAGTTTGATGACCCAACCCGCAACGTTGAGAAAGGCTTCGTTTAACCCCTCAAAGAGGTTTATTACCGTTTCCTTCCCCTTAAGGGTCTCTTTGATGGCTAAAACTCCTAAGGCGAGAAGAATGGTGAAAACGATTATTTGAATAATTTTTCCTTCCGCCAAACTTTGGAAGATATTTGAGGGGAAAAAACTTACTAAGAAATCCTCAAGGGAGACCTCTTTGGGTTGAAAATTTTGAACGGTGGATACTTCCTCCGCAGGGGTATTGTCCCCGAAAAAGAGATTAACCACTATCAGTCCCGTCAAAACCGCCAAAAAGGTGGTGGTAGTATAATAGGCTATCGCCTTCAGTCCCAAATCCCTTAGCTCCTTTAGGGACCCCAAGGAAACGATGCTTACAAAGATGGAGGTAATCACCAAGGGAATGGCTACCGCCTTTAGGAGTCTTAAAAAAATATCTCCGACCACTTTTAAGTATTGGGCCAAGTCGGGCAAGATAAGGCCTAAGGTCGTTGCCAAAACCATCGCATAAAGGGTTTGGTTTTCCAATTTCCTCCAATCGAGGAGAGCTCTTATAAATCCCACCATTGTTTGGAGATTTTAAATTTTTCCTTTTAATGTTAAGGTATCTTTTTAAACTACGGGAAGAGGAGATTTTGAAGGCTTACGAAACCTTTCCCGAGGGGTTTGAGATAGTGGAAAACAAACCCTCGGGGGAATACGTTATAGCGGTTTACACCGAGGAGGAACTCAAGAGTTTCCCATTCCACCTAATGGGTAAGGAAGAGGTTGTTTACCGCGATTGGAGGGAGTATTACAAGCCTGTAGTGATTTCCGATAAAACGGTGGTGATACCTCCTTGGAAGGTTGCAAATAGCGAGTTGGCCGACAAAACGGTACTGATAATAAATCCCGGTAAAGCCTTCGGGACGGGTCTTCACGAAAGCACCCAACTCACCCTTTTATTAATGGAAGAAGAAGACTTAAGGGGAAAAAGCGTTTTGGATATAGGGTGCGGAAGCGGAATTCTTTCCATATTTGCGGCAAAAAAGGGTGCAAAAAGGGTATTGGCAATAGATATAGACCCTTTGGCGGTTGAGGAAACACTTGAAAATGCGAAACTCAACAAGGTTGCAAAGGTTGTAAAGGCCAAAAAGGGTGAACCTAAGGATATAGATGGAACTTACGATTTAGTCGTTGCCAATTTGGAACTTCCCATCTTTGAGAAAGTTTTCAAAGATATAACCCCCAAAATCGGGGAGATAGCAATCTTTTCGGGAATATACCGTCTGGGTGAACTCATAGATTTCCTCCAACTTTTGGAGCAACGAAAACTCAAGCCTACCAAGATTGTGGAGAAAAACGGCTGGTATGCCCTGAGGGTGGTTAAAAATTTATAACTCCAATGGCTGAAAAATTTTTTCTTACGACACCCATTTACTATGTAAACGGTCAACCCCACTTGGGACACGCCTACACGACTGTTGCAGCGGATATTATCGCGCGATTAAACCGCCTTATGGGTAAAAAGGTTTTTTTTCTAACGGGAACCGACGAACACGGTTTAAAAATTCAGCAAACCGCGGAAAAGCTGGGTATTAGCCCCAAGGAGCTGGCGGATAAAAATGCCAACCGCTTTAAGGAGCTTTGGAAAATTTTAAATATTTCCTACGATAGGTTTATAAGAACCACTGAAACCGCTCACGTTGAGGCGGTTAAATATATCCTCCAAAAGTGTTACGAGAAAGGAGATATCTACAAGGGTCATTACGAAGGTTGGTATTGCGTAGGGTGTGAGGAGTTTAAAACGGAAAAGGAACTTTTGGAGGGCAACGTTTGTCCAATTCATAAAAAACCCTGCGAGTATATAAAAGAGGAAACCTACTACTTTAGGCTTTCCAGGTATACCGATAAACTTTTGGAGTTTTATGAGAAAAACCCGCAGTTTGTGAAACCCGAATACCGCTTCAACGAGGTTAAAGAATTCGTGAAACAAGGACTCAAAGATATTTCTATAACCCGACCCAGAAATAGGGTAAAGTGGGGAATAGTCGCCCCCTTTGACGAAAACCAAACCGTTTACGTTTGGTTTGACGCTTTAACCAACTACCTAAGCGGCGTGGGATACCCTTCACCCGAATACAGAGAGTGGTGGCCCGCAGATTTACACCTGGTCGGTAAGGATATCTTAAGGTTCCACGCGGTCTATTGGCCGGCCTTTCTGATGAGTGCGGGAGAGGAACCTCCCCAACAGATATTTGCCCACGGTTGGTGGCTTGTAGAAGGTCACAAAATCTCTAAAAGTTTGGGAAATGTAATAGATCCCTTTGTGGCAGTGAAAAAAATAGGGGTTGACCCCTTTAGATATATTCTATTTAGAGAAACTCCCTTCGGTGAGGATGGGAATCTTACCCGCGAAAGAGTTTTAAACAGGGTAAACGGCGAACTGGTGAACGAGATAGGTAACCTCTACTCGCGGGTGGTCTCTATGGCCTACCGATATACCGAAGGTAGGGTGGAAAAAACCGATGCTCTTCCCTTCGCGGGAGAATACACCCAACTGACCGGGGAGGTTTTGGGTAACTACCTAAAGCTCGTAGAGGAATTTAAATTCCACAAAGCCCTGGAGGAGACATTGCGATTTGCGGAATTCTTAAACCGTTACATAGACCTGACCAAGCCGTGGGAACTCAATAAGGAAGGAAAAAAGGAAATCCTTAAGGGGGTTTTGTATCTGCTTACCGACGGCCTTAGGATTTTGACCCACCTTCTCTTTCCCTTTATACCAACCTCTATGGAAAGGGCTTTGAAGGTGGTAGGTTTGGAAGGACTTCAAAACTTTACCGGTTTAAAACCGCTATCCCTGAAAACCCCCCATAGGGTTGGCAAGAAGGAAAACCTCTTTCGGAGGATTACGGAAAAAGACCTAACCTTTATAGTTAAGGTAGAGGGAAAACCGGGGGAGGAAAAAATGGAGCAAAAACCCGAGGGGACCGAATTTATAGAATTCGCCGAATTTCAAAAGGTTGTTTTAAAAGTTGGGGAAATCCTGCAGGTTGAAGAGATTCCCAAATCCAAAAAGCTCTACAAACTTACAGTAGACCTGGGAGAAGAAAAACCCCGCACTATCGTTGCGGGTATAAAACCCTATTACACCCCCGAAGAGCTTAGGGGTAAAAAAGTTATTGTGGTTGCCAACTTGAAACCTAAGAAGCTGATGGGAATAGAAAGTCAAGGAATGGTTTTGGCGGCCAACGATGGGGAGAACTTTTCGCTCCTAACGGTTGAAAAGTCCGTTAAAAACGGAACAAGGGTTTCTTAATGCAAATTCCCAAATTTCGTTATTACTACCTCTATTTCTTTTTTCTGGTTATGTTTTTACTTTTGGGATTTAGGTATTTTCAAGTTCAAGTTTTAATGGACGACAAGGAATTTGCCGCTCTTTTATCGCAGTTTTCCGATAAAAAGGCAATAACCTTGCCCGGTTGGAGGGGAGTTATCTACACCTCCGATGGGATTCCCGTAGCCCTTACGATAAACACCTACGTTTATTACGCCATAGTCGATAAACTGGATGAGGAGGAAAAAAAACTCTTTGCCCGCAGTTTTTCCAAAGTTTTCAACCTACCGCCTAAGTTGATACTGAAGCTTCTATCTAAGGGAGATAGGTATGTAACCTTATTTCAATCACCCGACAGGGAACTTTATTTAAAGTTTACCGCCAAAAGGCTGGAACTCTGGGAGATTGGAAAAAAATACCTAAGGGCGGTGTTAAAAAAAACTACTCTCTCCCCAAAAAGGTTACGCCAAATATGTTCCCAACAGGGGGAAAATACCGACGCCTCCCTACAGAAGGCGTGCCATATATTTAAAGTCCTCTATTGGACGGGTGCTATAGCTTCCAATAAGAGGGTTTATCCCCACGGTAGGTTTTTGGCCAACACCATAGGTTTCGTATCCAAGAAGGGGGAAGGACGGGCGGGGATAGAAAAAATTGCGGATAAATACCTTTATGCGGGACCTGTAAAGATTTTCTACAGCTACGGGCCCCTAAGGCCCCCTAAGGAGGAAAAAATCCCCTCGGGCCTTAGGTTGGTGGAAGGTGAAATTTACCCCCTTATTAAAAAAAACTTTACCGCCGATGTCTATCTTACGATAGACTACACCGTTCAGGCAATTCTTGAGGACGTCAAGAGAAAAATAGTTGAAAGGTGGCGACCCAAAAAGGCTGTCCTCTTTTTAATGGATGCCTATACAGGGGAAGTTTTGGGATTGGCGGTGTACCCCGACTTTGACCCCAACAAACCTTTTCGAAATTGGCAGGAATTTTTGAACAGTAAAAACATAGCCTTTACCGATGTTTTTGAAATGGGGTCGGTGATAAAACCCTTTTTCATCGGTCTGGCAATCTACAAGGGAAGGGTTGAAACCGATGATAGGATTTACATAGACGGCGGGAAAACTTACATAGGGAGGCACGTGGTAAGGGATGCGGAGAGACTTCCCACCCGATATCTGTCGGTGAGGGATATTTTGGTTCACTCTTCCAACGTTGGGGTGGTTCAAATAGCGAGAAAACTAACAAAGGAGGATGAAGAATGGCTTATAAACCTCCTAGGGTGGAATGAGAAAATTGTAAACTATCCCGGTGCGACGAGAGGTCTTATTCCGAACTTAAATTTGCCCGCCAACCGCCTCTATATAGCCTTCGGACAGGGTTTGGCCCTGACGCCCGCCCATTTGGTTAGTTCCTACGCGGCGCTTCTAACCGGCTACGCCCCCCGTCCATTACTCATAAAAAAGGTGGTTCGGGAGGACGGAAAAGTTGTAAAGGTTTTTAGCCCCCAATATCTGAACACCGAACCCCTCTTTGATGAAAAGACGCGCAAATGGCTTTTGGACACTTTACGCAAAATAGTTGTGAAGGGAACGGGAAAAAAGGCCAATCCCTATTACTATCCGGTGGGGGGGAAAACGGGAACCGCTCAAGTTTACGATCCAAAACTCCGAAGATATTCCTCCACCCGCTATGTCACCTCCTTTATAGGATTTTTTCCCTATCCAAACCCCAGGTATGTTCTTTTGGTTTTGGTTGATGAACCCAAAGCTCCCCGTAGGTATCTGCTTTATGGAGGAACGGTAGCGGCACCCTATTGGGCGGAAATTGTAAACAGGGTATCTTCCTACCTGGGGATAACCCACGTTCCCGACCTAGAAATGTTAATGAAAAGGAGATAGGATATCAAATAGTCATCGGCATTATTAGGCACAGGTAAGGTTCCGAACTTTCCGCCTCCAAAAGTGCGGGGGAGTCTCCGTCAACCAGCTTCAACCAAACCTTTTCGCTGTCAAATTTCTCCAAAGCCTCTATTAGGTACTTGGCGTTAAATTCCACGCTTATGGGTTCGCCTATGTATTCCACTTCAATTTCATCCGAAGCCTCTCCGAATTCGGGGTCGGATACTTCCAACCTTAAAAGGTTATCCCCCAAGGTTATCCTTACCGGTTTAACCTTTCCTTCTACCAAAAGGGTAACCCTCTTTAGGGCTTTTATAAGCTCTTCGGTTTCTACCAAGGCGTTATAGTTGGTTTCCGAAGGGATTACCGCCTCGTAATCGGGATATTCACCCTCAAGGAGACGGATACCCAACAGCCAGTTTTCGCCCTTTACAAAGGCAAAATTTTCTGAAGAGGTTATTTCCAAATCTTCCAATCCGCTTACCAGTTTTTTCAAAACCTTTAGGGACTTTTTGGGTAAAAGGAGGTTTAAGTTAATACCCTCTACGGGAGGTTTGTAAATTGCCAGACGATGCCCGTCGGTTCCGACAAAGTGAAGCTCCTCCTCTTTACCCTTTATATACATTCCGTTTAAAACCAAGTTTTCCGCATCTTTGGGGATAGCGTAATCGGTTCTATCTATAGCTTCCAGTAGAAGTTTTCCTTCTAAATTGGTTTTGTTTTCTTCCAACGGCTTGGGGAATTCGGGAAATTCGTCAACATCCACGGTGGCCAATTTAAACTTAGACCTTCCGCATTCCACCGCCAGATTGGAACCGCTCAAAGAGAAAATTATCTCCGAACAGTTGCCGTTTTTTACTATTTCCGCCAATTTTTTTGAGTGAACGCAAACTTTGCCCTCCTCAATAACGGTTGCGGGAATGGAAAGGGTTAGATAGTTTTCCAAGTCGGTAGCCTTCAAAATCAGATTTTCTCCTTCGGCGGAGAGAAGAAAATTTGTCAGTATTGGAAGGGCCGCTTTTTTTTCGGTAGCTTCTTTGGCTTTGGTTAAGGCTTTCTCCAATAGACTGCGGTCGCAAATGAGTTTCATAAAATTTTAAATTATCAATGCCCCGGGGGGGATTCGAACCCCCGACCTCGAGATTAGGAATCTCGCGCTCTATCCTCCTGAGCTACCGGGGCTAAGGCTAGCATATGCAATTATACCAAAATAATGGCTATAGATTCAAGCTTTAAAATTCTATCTCCTAAAGATGGACCAAAAGGAGTTTGTAATTTTAGGAAAAATAGAGGATACCTTTGGGTACGACGGAAAACTGAAAATAAAGATTTTCGCTCCCCAAAAGCTGTGGGAAGGGTTAAAAAAGGTCTTCCTAAAAAGAAAAAGAGGGGATTACGTTCCCTTTGAAGTTCAACACTTAGAGGTAAGGGGAAGAAAGGCTTACCTGAAACTAAAAGGTTTAGACTCGGAGGAAGAAGCCCTAAAGGCTGTTGGAGCCCACATTTATTACCCCAAAGAGGAGCTTCCCCAACCCAAGGCGGGTGAATATTACTATTTCCAACTAATAGGGGTAAAGGTTGTAGACCAAACCGGCAAAAATTTGGGAAAAGTTCAATACATCCACGACGGCGGTATGTATTCCATGCTGGTTTTGGACGACGAGAGGATAATACCCTTTACTAAAAACTTCGTTTTGGGGGTGGATACTGATAAAAAACTTATAGTGGTAGACGGGGAAAAATTACCTTAATAGGTTGGGCCGGTAAAACCCACTTTTTCGGTAATCCTCTAGCGAACCGAAAAAGGGAGAGGAGGACTTTTTTCTTTTGGTTAAAAACTGCTAACGTGTTTTAGGTAGAGTTCAAACCTCTCTTTAACCTCTTCCATAAAATCGCCACCCAGCTTTTCAAGGAGGACGTCCGTCAGAACTATTGCCAGCATTGCTTCCGCAACCACCGAGGCGGCGGGAACGGCGGTTACATCGGAACGCTCACGACTAGCCTTAACCTCTTCTTTCGTATTTATATCGACACTCCTTAAAGGAGACATTAAAGTGGGAATGGGCTTCATCGCAATTCTTACCACAATGGGTTGTCCGTTGGTTATACCCCCCTCCGTTCCGCCGAGGCGGTTGGTGTATCGGAAAAATCCCTTGTCTTCTTTCCAACCTATTTCGTCCATTACTTTACTTCCGGGCAGAAACCCCGTTTCAAATCCGTTTCCTATTTCCACCCCCTTTATAGCCTGAATGGACATCATCGCTTGGGCTATTCTTCCGTCCAACCTCCTATCCCACTGAATGTGGCTTCCCAAACCGGGTGGCACATTTAGAGCGAAAACCTCTATTATTCCCCCTAAGGTTTCTCCTTTTTCCTTAGCCTTATCTATAAGTGTTTTTACAAAATTGTCCTCGAGGGGGTTGGGTATTCTTACCTCCGATTGTTCCGCCTTTAGATGTCTACTCCATAGGTCTATCGGCATTTCTTTAACTTTGTATCCGCCCAAAACCCTTATGTAACTTCCTATCTTTATTCCAAACTCTGAGAGGAATTTTTTGCACACCGCGCCCACCGCCACCCTCGCGGCAGTTTCCCTGGCGGAACTCCTTTCTAGTATATTTCTCAAATCCCGTTGGTTATACTTTATACCTCCCGCCAAATCCGCATGCCCTGGGCGGGGACGGGTAAAGGGGGTATAACCTTGGAGGGGCCGACCTTCGGTAGCCATCTTCTCCTTCCAATTTTCGTAGTCTCGGTTCCATATGGCCATTGCTATGGGTGAGCCTATAGTTTTTCCAAACCTAACTCCCGAAAGAAACTCTACTCGGTCTTTTTCTATTTTCATTCTCCCGCCCCTTCCATATCCCCTTTGCCTGCGGGAGAGCTCCCTGTTTATCTCCTCCGCCGAAAGCTCTAGGTTGGCGGGGATACCCTCCAAAATTGCCACAAGTCCTTTTCCGTGACTCTCGCCGGCGGTTAAAAATCTTAAAACCCTTAGGGACATTAAAAAGAGCAATTATCCTTACAAGTTCTAGATTCAAGTTTCAGATAGACCCCTTTTATATTAAAGGGGGATTTTAAATCCCCAAAACTCTTTTAATCTTTTCGGGTGTAGGCTTTTGAATAATACCCTTTTCGGTGATGATGGCATCTATAAGCTCCGCTGGTGTCACATCAAAACCCCAATGTAGGGCCCCACTTTCGGTAGGTGCCACTTTACAACCGAAGCAGCTTTTTACCTCCTCCCCTCTTCTCTCCTCTATAGGTATTTCCTCTCCCGAAAACAGTTTGGGGTCAAAGGTAGAAGCTGGTGCAACCACATAAAAGGGGATTTTGTGTTCCTTTGCCAAAACGGCCAAAGTGTAAGTTCCTATTTTGTTGGCCACGTCTCCCCTTAGGGTTATGCGGTCGGCTCCCACGATAATAATATCTACCATTTTTTTACTCATCAAAAATCCCGCGGTGGAGTCGGTAATAATTTTGTGGGGGATACCTTCTTTAGCCAATTCCCAAGCGGTAAGGCGGGAACCCTGCAGATAGGGGCGGGTTTCATCCACCCAAACGAAAATATTTTTTCCGCTTCTAAAGGCGCTCCTTATAACCCCCAACGCCGTGCCGTATCCCGTGGTGGCCAAAGCTCCCGTATTGCAGTGGGTTAAAATTCTTGCCCCTTCGGGGATTAGGGTATTTCCAATTTTTCCCATTTTGAGGTTGGTCTCGTAATCCTCTCGCTCTATAGCTTTAGCCTCTTCCTCTACATCTTGGCCGCTTTCCAGGGCTTTTTTAACCCTTTCTAAAGCCCAAAAGAGGTTTACCGCGGTAGGACGGGTATTTTTTAAAGTTTGAAAAACTTCTTCGGGGTCTACCTTTTCATATTTAACGCCCAAAACGAATCCGTAAGCCCCTACGCACCCTATTGCGGGTGCACCCCTTACCACCATATCCTTTATCGCCTTTGCAACCTCTTTGTAACTTTTTAAGGAAAGCCACTCCTCCGTTTGGGGTAGTTTTAGCTGATTTAAAATCTTAAGTTCTCCCGAATTCCACACAAAGGCTTTAACTTCCATCCTTAAACTTTTCCTTATACTCCAAAAGATCCTTTTTTATTCTCAGCTGATAAGTTTCCAAGAGGTCCCTCATAGCACTCCTTATAGGCAAGGTTCCCAGAGAAGGGTTGGGTAAAGAAACGTATTTAGAAAGGTTGTAAGAGAGGGTTTCCTTTGGAAGGACTATATCTAAGGAAAGGTAGAAGGTGTAACCGCTAAAGCGGTTTCCCGATATAGAGGAGCCCTTAAAGTCCACATTTTTTACTTTTACCAAAACGGGTTTTCCCCATTTGCAATCTTGCACGAAACCGGTTTCGATTAATGTTTCAAATATCTTTTGGTTTAGGTATGAGCTTATAAAACCCCTTTGGAGGGGAAAGGGATTGTCCACCTCAACACCGCAAAAGGGCTGGCTAAAGGCTATAAAACCTAAAAGGGAAAATATCATTAACACTATGCGTAAGGACATCATAAGAAAATTATCCCGTTTTGAAGATTTAACAAAATTGGAATTGCAATCCGCCTTAGAAGATATAGTTGAGGGAAGAGCTACCGAGGGGCAGATAGGAGCCTTCATTATGGGTATGGCTATGAAGGGCGCTTGCGTAGAGGAAATAGTTGCGTCGGCGGAAAAATTTAGGGAATGGTCTACAAAGGTAGAATATCCCCATCCCGAAGGGCTGGTGGACACCTGCGGAACGGGGGGAGATAAGGTAGAAACCTTCAACGTTTCCACTATGAGCGCCTTTGTAGTGGCTTCCGCGGGGGTGAAGGTTGCCAAGCACGGAAACAGGGCGGTTTCAAGCCGATGTGGTAGTGCGGACTTTTTGGAAGCTTTGGGAGTAAAAGTGGAAATATCCCCCGAAGGGGCTTTAAAGCTTTTGGAAGAAACCAATTTGGCATTTCTGTATGCACCGCTGTATCATCCCGCGATGAAAAATGTTGCAAAGGTTAGGAGGGAGCTCGGCGTTAAGTCCCTTTTTAATTTGGTTGGCCCCCTTTCCAACCCCGCGGGTGCCAAACGGCAGGTAGTAGGGGTTTACGACGCCAAACTGGTGGAACCTTTGGCGCAAGTTCTTAAAGAGTTGGGGGCTTTAAGGGCCTTCGTGGTTCACGGACTTGAGGGGCTAGACGAGGTATCGGTTAGTGCGGAAACCTTGGTAGGAGAGGTTTCCCCCCAAGGGGTAAAAACTTATAGGATTTCCCCCGAGGAATTGGGAGTAAAGAGGAGGTCCCTAAAGGAGATAGAGGGCGGAGATTGCGGGCGAAACGTTCAAATTTTTTGGGAAATTTTGGAAGGTAAAAACGGGGCGGGTGAAGATTTCTTGGCGGTAAATTCCGCCTTTGCCCTCTATGTGGCGGAAAAAGTTCCCTCTCTAAGAGAAGGTATAGAACTTTCCAAAAAGCTGATAAGGAGCGGGAAGGTAAAGCAAACGGTGGAAAAATTTGTAGAACTTTCCCATAAGGTTTAGAAGGGAAAGTAACCGTAGAGGTTGTAAATTTCCTTTTCCATTTCTTGGAGCATTTTCCTTAGTAATTTTTTAGCCTCTTTTAGATAAAGCTCCTTTTGGGATGTGGGAACATCGGCAAAAAGTCCAAACTGTAAGTGGGCAAAAAAGAGGGTTAAGGTTCCGTGCAAAAGATGGTAAAGAATTATGTTATATTTTCTTATAACCATTATGTAGTCGTAAAACTCTGCCACCGTTTGGGCGAAATCTTCCGGTTTTTCAACTTTCTCCAAAACCTCCTCCATTACCTGTTTAAGTTGGTAAAAGTTGGTCATCAATTGCATTTTTAGTTTGGAGAAGTCAAACCAGTTTTCCTCTAGGGGTTCAACCGTTTTTTGCCAAAACTCACTTACAAAGTTTTGTTTATTTTCCTTTAACCCCTTAAGGTGGTTTTCCAGTTCTTCTTCCCTCAAGGGGATGGCACCATCTATTTTAGCTCCTTTGTTGGGATTGAAGACCTCAAATTCTTCCCTAAGGTTTTTAAAGTATTTAATGGACTCTTTCATTACTTTGAGGGAGCTGTAAAAAAGGGAGCTGGTTAAAAGTTTCTCTCCAAAATTTCCCTCAACTTCTATCTCTTCTTTGAGGAGATTTTTCACCTCCTTAAAGAGGATTTCGTAGGCGGTTCCCTTTGCGTGATGCCTTTTACCTTTAAAGGCGAGGTCTACTCCGAAGAGATAAACCCTTTTAAAACCGAGATAAAAGGCTAAAGCCAAACCGGTATTGGTAACTGTTGGATTGACAAAATAAAGTTTTTCCTGTGGAAAAAGTTCAGCCCCCGCATCCCCCGCTTTAAGGAAAAATGCTCCCTCTTTAAATATTCGGAAAAAGGGAGGGTAGTTGTTATTGGCACCCAAAAAAGGAATTTCTTTTCTGTACTCGGGAGAGGTTGATTTTACCGCTACGTCGTAAGGTAGTTCGGTTCTTTCTATGTTTACGTGTAGGTCGGGTTTTATGCCATGCCTTTCTAAAACCCTTAAAGCGGTCCCGCAGGAAATTATAAAGAGCTTGTCCCCATATTTTTTCAGGTAAGGTATTAAAAAATCCAAAGAAGGTCCCGAACCTACAACCACCGCAGGAAGGTCGGGAGAAAGCTCTTTACCGTGGGGGTTAAAGAGGGGAACACCGTTTTTTATGTTTGTAAGGGTGTGTTTGAGTGAGATTATCTCATCGTCAAAGAAACCGAAAAAGGAAAGGTTCCGGACAACCTCCGTTCCCAGCTCCCTTAGGTAATTTTTTAAAAACTGGTCCAAATAGTGGATGTATAAAAAAGTAGTTGAAGCCTTAAAAGGACCCATTTCCGAAAAAAGGGAAATAACCTTTGAAGTATCTTTCGCATCTTTCCCTAGCAGGATGGTAAATCTTAAACCTCCATTTTGGGTAAATTTGCTTATTAGCTCCTCCCAATTCAGATAGTGGAGTGAAATGTAGAAAAAATCCTCGTTAGGTTCCAGAATAAGTAGGTTTTCTAAATTTAAATTTCCAACTAAAAACTTCAGGTGTTCACCCAAACCTACCCCTATCACAATAAGGGATAGTGGAACTTTAGAACTTAAAGAGAGCCGGTCACTTTTTAAAACTTCCTTTCTCAGTTTTACCAGGCTATTTATAAACCTTACATGAAGCCACTCCTCGTTCCCCTCTATCTCTTGGGGAGCCAAGGTTAAAAAGGAAGGGTTTTCCAACCAGTGGGCGATCTGTTTTAAGGTTATAAGTCGGGCATCTCCCGGATATAAAAAAACTTCCTTTTTGCGGTCAAAGATATTAAGGCCGAACTTGGGGTCTAAAATTAAATCGGCGGAAGTTTTGAAATTTTTAAATTTTTCCGCCAATTGGGGAAAACGCTTTTTAAGGAATGCGAAGTTTTTTTCAAAATTTTCCTCAAGTTGTTTTGCAGTTAAAGTCATTAAAACCTATTAAAGCACTTCAGAAAAAGCAAAATTTAACAAAAGATGAGAGAAAAGGATTGGCTTAAGTTGGAATTACCCAAAATTCTTGCCAGAGTAAAGGAATACACCTCTTCACCCGCCACGGGGGAATACATAGAGAGCCTCCGACCCCACCGTCAAGAGCTAAAGGTTAGGCAAGAGGTAGAGGATACAAAGGTTTTCCTAAATCTTCTCAAAAGCGGTTTAAAGCTACCTATAGGCGAATTTGAGGATATAAGACCCTACCTAAAGAGGGCAAAAATAGAGGGGGCTTGGCTTTCCGCCAAGGAGCTTTACGAGTTACTCAAGGTTGTCACCACCCTAAGGGTTGTAAAGGATTACCTGAAGAGACTTTCCAAAGAATACTCCAACCTGAGGAAGTATGAAACCCAAATAGGTTCCTTTAAGGGGATAGAGAAGGAACTACGCCACGCTTTGGACGAGAAGGGATTTTTAAGGGATGAAGCCAGCTTTGAACTTACCTCAATCCGAAGACAAATAAGAAGTCTTGAAAGGCAGATAGTTCAGACCCTTGAAAGGTTTATAGAGGAAAACGCCAAATACGTGGCGGACCGTATAGTTACCCTCCGTCAAGGGCGGTATGTGGTCGCTTTAAAAACTTCCTACACCAAACGGATAAGGGGTATCGCCCATGGTGTATCCTCTTCGGGCAAGACCACCTTCTTTGAACCGGCGTTGGTAGTGGGTTTAAACAACCGTTTGGTAGAACTGAGAGAAGCGGAAGAAAGAGAAGTTAGAAAGGTCTTGAAGTTTTTGACCTCGGTGGTGGGAAAGAAAGCGGACGAACTTTTGAAGAGTTTTGAAATTTTGGTCCACTTGGATTGGCTTTGGGCTAAGGCTAAATTCGGTAAAGAGATAGGTGGCAGTTTTCCCGAAATATCCCAAACGGAGGTATACCTTAAAGAGACCAAACACCCCCTTTTGGTTCTCAATTTGGGAGACCCAAAGGTGGTTGCGGTAGACCTAATTTTGACCCGCGAGAGGAGGGGACTTATTATAACGGGACCCAATACGGGTGGAAAAACGGTAGCCCTTAAAACCTTGGGTTTAAACGCCCTAATGTTTCAATTGGGTATTCCCATTATTTGTGGGGAGGGGAGCAAGTTAAGGGTTTTCGACAAGATATTTACCGACATAGGCGACGAGCAGAATATAGAGCAAAATCTATCCACTTTTGCGGGACACATAAAGAATATTGCCGATTTCCTCTACAAAACCGACAGCAATACTTTAGTCCTCATAGACGAACTGGGTGCGGGAACCGATCCCGTGGAGGGTTCCGCATTGGGCCGAGCCCTTTTGGAATATTTTGAAAAGGTAAACGCCTACACGGTTGTAACTACCCATCACACTCCTATAAAGCTTTACGCTTTGGAAAGTAACTACTACACTCCTGCCTCTGTTTTGTTTGACGAAGAGAGCCTCAAACCCCTTTACAAACTTGCCTATAATACCGTAGGGGGTTCCCACGCTTTAGATGTAGCCCAAAGGTTGGGATTGAGAAAAGATCTAGTAGAAAAGGCGCGTTTGTATCTAAAAATGGAGGTTTCCGCGGAATACGAGAAAGCCACCCAAGAGCTTCAAAAATACGCCCGCGAGTATCACGAAAAATTGGAGGAAGCGGAAAGGTTAAAAAAACAGATAGAGGAGAGTGAAAGGGAAATAAGGAAACTACGGGAGGAACTGGAAAAGGAAAAACTCCGACGGTGGAAAGGTGCATTAAAGGAGGCGGAGGAATTTTTAATAACCCTAAAAGCCCAAGCCCTTCAAAGGATTGAGGAGGCCAAAACCAAAAATGAGATTGAAGAACTTATTAACGGACTCTCGAAATCGGTTAAGGAAAGAAAGGAGAAGCTTTCCCGCATTGAGGAGGTAAAAGAAGGGGAGAAGTATCTCTACAGAGGCTCCCGGGTAAAAGTTCTAAAGGTAAAGGGGGATAAGGTTTTAGTCCAAAGCGGGGCTCTCAAAATTTGGGTGGATAAAACCGATTTGGAAAAACCCGATCCCTTAAAGGGAACCAAAACAATTCCCTCCGAAAGAAGGGTTGAAATAAAGGTTGGCTCTTCTTTGAGGAAACAGAAGGGAATGGCGGAAATAGACCTAAGGGGCAAAACCGCAGAGGAGGCGAAAGAGGAACTCTTAAAATTTTTAGACAGAGCCCACCTATCGGGGGTTTCTTTAGTTAGGATAATCCACGGAATAGGAACGGGAGTTTTAAAGAGGGTAACGGAAGAGGTATTAGAGGAAACTCCCTACGTGGCTTTTTATAGGGAGGGAACTCCCTCCGAAGGTGGGGCAGGGGTGACGGTAGTCCAACTGGAGTAATTACTTCTCCCAAACTTGGGAAACTTTTACCTCCGCTTCCACCGGTACCTTTTTCAAAATTAAGTTTCCCGCGTATTCCATACTCTCCTTTAGGAGCTGCGCAACCTCTTCCGCCTGCTCTTGGGGAACTTCGCAAACTATCTCGTCGTGAACTAAATTTACTATCTTCACCCCAAAACCCCATTGCTCGGCTTGATAAGAGAAGATGTCCACCGCCAGTTTGAGTAAATCGGCACCCGTTCCCTGAATGGGATAATTGGCGGCGTCCTGGAAGGTTTCCGCAACGTATTTCCTGCCCAAAAGGGTTTCACCTTCAACCTTGCCCTTTTCCCTAAGGGTTTCCCTAAGGCTTTTGTGCCACTCGTAGAATCGGGGAAAGGCTTTAAAAAAGCGTTTTACCAAATCCTTAGACTCCTCCAAAGAGAGGTCTACTCCGTATCCAAACTTGGCGTATTCCATAAGCCCCTTCGGGGATATTCCGTATATAAGCCCGTAGTTCATAGCCTTAGCCAGTTGCCGTTCCTCCTTAGTAATCTCCTCTCTGTTTTTCCCTAAAACCAGAGAAGCGGTCACCACGTGCATGTCTTCTCCCTTTTGGAAGGCCTCTATCATCTTTTCTTCATTTACGTATTCGGATGCTATACGGAGTTCTATCTGGGAAAAGTCGGCCACTATTAATTTTTTCCCTTCGGGGGCTTTAAAGATTTTTCTCAAGTCCCTCGGAATGTTTTGAACGTTGGGTTCACTGGCGGACATTCTACCCGTTTTGGCCCCAATCTGTTTGAATTCGGGATAAACCCTTCCATTTTCCTTTATGTGCCCAACCAGTTCCCGTATCTTGTCGTATACTTTTTTAAGTTTACGGATTCTTACAATTTCCGCTACGGCGGGCTTGTCTATGTATTCGGCTAAACTTTTGTCGTCGGTTGCCACGTTTCCCCTTTTGGTGGAGGGGAGTTTTAGCCCCAACCTTTTGGTGAGAAATTGGGCAACCTGCTTGGGTGAAAAAATATCCACCTTGCCGTATTGGGTTACGAAATTTATTTGCGACCTTTGGAGTTCCAACTTTAACTTTTTAAGCATATCCTTTAGGGTTTCAACGTCCACCGTAAAACCGTTGGCTTCCAACTTCCCCATCTCTTTAACCATAGCCATTTCCACTATGGCTATTGGATTATCCAACCCGAAAATCTCCGCCACCCTTGTTTTGAGTAAAAACGCCTTCCTTTGGGTTGTTTGGGCATTAAGCTCCTTAAGGAGGATGGGAAAAAGTTTTCTCAAAATTTCCACATCTTTGGCGGCGTATTCCAATTGGTTGCTCGTCAACCGACTAGCCCCCCAGTTGGAAAGTTGCTCCGTTTTGTCTAAAAACTCCCCTAAATACTTTTCTACAACCGCCTGTAAACTGTTCCTTTCGTTTCCGAGCAAAACGGAAGCTATGTAGGTGTCAAAAGTGGTTACAGGCTCTATACCATAGTGGTAGTAAAGGTTTTTTATATCAAATTTTAAATTGTGCCCAACCCACGCCTTTTGAGGTAAAAACTCTTTTAGGATTTCCGCACAAAGGGGACACTCAAAGAGATCTACAACCAAGGTGTGTTTGTCATCTCCAAACTGAACCAATCTTATTTTCGTTTTTGTAAAATCTTCGTGGGTGGTTGTTTCTATATCCAGATACAAAAAAGGTGCCTCCTTTAGCTTTTCAATTTCCGCTTTAAGGGTTTGGGGGTCGGTTATGTAAGAGAACTCCATCGGTTAAGTAATAAAGGATAACCCCATTAGGGGAAGAAAGTTTTTGTCTGTTTTAAGGTTTGGACTACAACTTTAACAATACCTTCGGGGGATAGGTTTAATTTCTCCCTCAGTAGATTTTGCTTGCCGTGGGTTACGAAACGGTCGGGGATACCTATACCTTTAACTTTAACCTTTTTAAGGAAATCCATTTCGCTTAACTCTTCAAGCACCGCTCCGAATAAACCTCCTTTAAGGGTGTTTTCCTCCACCGTAACTATCACCTCGCAAGTTTGGGCTATCTCTTTGAGTAAACCCCTGTCCAAAGGTTTGACGAAACGGGCGTTTACGACTCCAACTTCTAGTCCGTAATTTCCTTTAAGGAGTTCGTAGGCTTTTAAACTCCAACTTACCGCTATTCCAACCGCCACTATAACAACCTTTGAATTAAAATCCCTTAGAACTTCCCAACTACCTATGGGGATTTCCCTAAATTCTTTATCCTCCCCAAGGAGGTTTTCCACAACTTCCCCGCGGGGGTATCTAATGGCAAAGGGAAAACTGTTTTGTTTCAAAGCGGTGTAAAGCAGATTTCTGAGTTCCACCTCGTCTTTGGGAGCGGAAATAACCATATTGGGAACACACCTTAAAAAGGAGAGGTCAAAGACGCCGTGGTGGGTTGGTCCATCTTCGCCCACCAGCCCCGCCCTGTCTATTGCCAAAACCACCGGTAGATCCTGCAGGGCTATATCGTGAATTATTTGGTCGTAAGCCCTTTGCATAAAGGTGGAGTAGTAGCAAAGAACAGGTTTCAGCCCTTGGGTTGCCAACCCCGCGCTAAAGGTTGCCGCGTGTTGCTCCGCTATACCAACGTCAAAAAACCTTTCGGGAAATTTTTTGGCAAACTCGGTTAGTCCCGAACCATCTTTCATTGCGGGCGTTATAGCCACTATTCTTTCATCCCTTTGGGCAAGTTCCACCAGCGCCTCTCCGAATGCCTGCGACCAAGTTCTTTTTTTCTTCTTGGAACTTTTCCCCGTTTCCAGTTTGTAGGGACCTACCCCGTGCCACTTTATCGGGTTTTCCTCGGCCGGTTTGTATCCTTTCCCCTTTACGGTTTTTATATGGAGCAAAACGGGACCTTCTATGTTTTTTACATTTTCCAAGGTTTGAACCAAAAGGGGGATATTGTGACCGTCAATAACCCCTATGTAGTTAAATCCCAATTCCTCAAAGAGAATGCCGGGGGATATAAGACCCTTTGCAAACTCCTCCAGCAGTTTCATAATCCTAAGTCCGAACCCAAAACGTTTTTCCAGAAGTTTCTTTATCCTTTGACGGAATTCCTGAACTACCTTACCGCTGTAAACCTTATTGAGGTAATTGGATATAGCCCCGACGTTGGGGGATATAGACATCTCGTTGTCGTTTAAAACGACTATAAAGCGGTTGGGCCGGAGTTGTCCCGTATTGTTAAGCCCCTCCCAGGCTTCACCGCCGGTTAAAGCTCCGTCGCCTACAACCGCTATAACGAAATCCTCCTTTTTCCCTAAAAGGTCTTTTCCCTTCCTTATTCCGAGGGCGGCGGAAATGGAGGTTGAACTGTGTCCCACCGTAAAAAGGTCGTAGGGGCTTTCCCCCCTTTTAATAAATCCCGAAATACCCCCGTATTGGCGCAAGGTCGGAAATTTCTCCTTTCTATCGGTAAGGATTTTCCAAGCGTAAGCCTGATGCCCTACATCCCAGACCACCGCATCTTTGGGAGGGTTAAACACCTTAAGTAAGGCAATGGTGAGTTCCACCGCTCCGAGGGAGGGACCGACGTGTCCTCCCGTTTTTGAGGTTACCTCAATTATGTATCTACGAACCTCTTGGGCGAGTTTTTCCAGCTCTTCTTTGCTTAAACTCTTTAAATCTTCGGGGGAGCGGTATCTATTTAAAATATTGTAGTTTTCCCAGTTCAACTTTAAACCTCCGACAGGAGAAAATTATCGGATACTAGCTTTTGGAAAAGAAGGGAATTCCTAAGATGGTCGGGGCGGCCGGGATCGAACCGGCGACCTCTGGCCCCCCATGCCAGCGCTCTGCCTCTGAGCTACGCCCCGTGGACAAAGGAATTAATATATCGCTTTCCCTATCGAAAATCAAGTCTTTTTAAAATTAAAAAGTGCCATGCCTTGGGTAATACGGGTTAAAAAGAAGTTTAACGCCGCCCACTATCTGACCAATTACAAAGGTGGAGACGAACCCCTGCACGGACACACCTGGATGGTGGAGTGTTTTTTTAAGGTGGATAAACTGGACCCTGCGGGTGTCGGTATAGATTTTGTTGACATAGAAAGTTATCTGCAAGAGATACTTCCCGACTACAAGTTGTTAAACGAGGTATATAATTTCTCCCCCAGTGCGGAAAATGTTGCCCAACACCTTTACCGACTTATAAAGCAAAAATTTCCACAACTGGTTAAGGTTGTGGTTTGGGAAACGGAAAATTGCGGTGCGGAGTATACGGAGGGTTAATCTATTATTTTCCTTTTCTTTTTAAGATACCGGTTTACTCGGAGGGAAATCTCGTAGAGAACTATAAGGGGGAGGGCTATAAGGGTTTGGGTCATCCAGTCGGGGGCAATTAGTGCGCCGATAACAAAGGAGGCAACTATAAAGGGTTTTCTCCACTTTTCCCAACTTTCCAATTTAACTATACCCCCCGCGGTTAGGATATACATAACTATCGGTAGCTGAAAGAGGAAACCAAAGGCCAAAACCAATTTCAAAACGAAAGAGGTATAAAGGTCTATGGAAATCATCGGGGTGACCTTTAAAAGGTCTATACCCAACCCTATTAGGAATTTGAGAGCCACCGGTAAAACCGCAAAGTAGGCGAATAAAATACCGGTAACAAACAGAAAAATACCCAGTGACAAAAGAGGGATTAGAAGTCGTTTTTCGCTTGGTAGCAAGCCCGGTTCTACAAATTTCCAAAGGTGGTAGAAGATAACGGGGAAGGAAAAAACGATGCCCGCTATTAGCGATATCTTCATTAAAACGAAGAAGGCGGAAGAAGGCGAGAGGGTTACAAACTGAAGGTTGGGATAATATTTTAAGGCGGGGTATTTCAAAATTTCATAAAGGTCGTGGGCTATAAAAAAACTGACTATGGAAAAAGTAAAGACCGAAACCGCTATAAAAAAAAGCCGTCTCCGGAGTTCTTCAAGGTGTTGTATAAGGGGTTTCTTCTCCATAATCAACGGGAAATATTTTCTCTTACCATGGAAAGGATTAAAGCAACCTTTTTACTCCACGCCTTAGGAGACGGTTTGGGAGAATATCCTCACCTTCGGGAGGATACAAAACCAATTCCACCCACCGACGATACCGTTATGGCCTTGGCACTTTTGGAGGTTTTGGTGGAATCGAAAAAACACGACCCCCAAAAGGTTGCTCAAAAATACCTTTATTACCTCAAAAAGGGGATTTTAAAAAAGGTTGGCTATACCACCTTGGAGGCCCTAAAGAGGTTTGAAACAACCAAAAATTGGTTTTACTCGGGGATAGCCTGCAGACACTGCGCGGGTAACGGAGTGGCGATGAGAATTCCCCCCTTGGGGGTTTGGGCCTACCTTGGAAAACTCCCTTTGGAGGAATTTATTGAAACGGTGCGTGCAGAGGGGTATATAACCCACCGCAATGAACTGGCAATTAGCGGGGCTTTCGCGGTAGCCTATGCCGTTTACTTAAACCTAAAAGAAAAACTTTCAAAAGAGGAAACCGTCAAAAGGGTCTTACAGACTATGGAACATTTGGGAATGGAAAACCCCGTAAAATTCGCTATAGAAAACGCTTTACACCTAAAGGGTTGGGATGGAAAGAGCGCCCTCCAAAGGTTGGGAAGCGGAGGTTACATAGTTGAAACCGTCGGGGCAGTCTTTTACCTATTCCTCTCCCAAGGGGATTTTTCAGAGGGGCTAAACCTACTTTGGAAAGTTGGAGGGGACACCGACACCGTGGGTGCAATTTTCGGCGCTTTATACGGTTCCCATTACGGGCTGGAAAATGTCCCCAAAACCCTAATAAGGCGCTTAGAAGTAAAAGGGAAAATAGAGAAACTAACGGAGAAGCTTGTTAGCCATTTTCACCCTTAAGAAGTTTGTGGGCTTTTTCCCTCCACTCGGGATAGAGGGAATAACGGTCACATATTTCCCTAACTTCGTTTCTAACTTTTTCTATAACCTTCTCGTCACCGAGGTTTTTAATGACCCTATCTATCCAACGGGCTATTTGACGCATGTCATCCTCTTTTAGTCCGCGGGTGGTTAGGGCGGAA
>DTXZ01000058.1 GCA_012962155.1 Aquificales bacterium | reverse complement strand
TAATATCTAATATTTAAATTTATATAAATTATACATTTATTTTTTATTTTTTAAATTATTAATCATGATATTTATAAATTATATTTATAATCTAATTTAATGTTATTTATTATATAGATAACTTTTTAAGATTATTAAATTTTACACAAAAAGTATTCTATAAATAAAATAAATAAATTAAAAATCAAACAATATATAATAATAAAATTATAAAATAAAATTTGTAAATTCATATATTAACTTTGATTAAGATTGCTAATCTTCAGTCAAGATTTAATCTATCAAATAGGCTGCCTCATATTGGCATGATCGATCAATTTATGCCACTGTACGCATGATTGAACGGGGGATTTGACGCGAATGTAAAGTTAAAATTTTTACCGGCAGAGGAAGAATTTAGAAAATTTGTTATAAACGCATTAGACTAAGATGGGGGATAGCGAGGAATTGAAGAGGATAAATGAAAATTTGGAAACGCTAAACGACCGTCTAAAGAGTTTGGAAGAAGAAATAGAAAAAATTCGGGAGGAGAGTATACCCCGCAAGTTAAGTTTGGATGACCTTTTTCAGGAACTTGCGGGGGCTCTAGTAGTAGCCCTTACGATGTCCCTATCGGAGGAAATGTGGGAATTGGCTCAAAAACTCTCTTGGTTACACATAGCCTTTGTATTTATCTTTGTATTAGTGGTAGCCAATTTCTTCGTCTGTTACGGTAATAGAAAACAGTGGGCACAACAGACGGTGTTAGGGTTTCTTCAGCTGAGACTTCTAACCAGCGCTGTTATATCTTTGACAGTTTCCGCCTTTGTGGTGGCTTTATTGGGCATTTATCCAACCTTTGTTAGCGGAATTGAAAATTACCTTAAGGTTGTCCTATTTGTAGCCAGCTTTTCGGTTATAGGAAGTTTAGGATTGGATATGGCACGCTAAAGAGAAAGCTGGGTTATTACCTTAATGCAAACGAAGACAAAGGCGAAAAACTTTACCAAGAGCGATTTCGGATTTAATTGGTTAAGGTTTAACCAAAACACATTGGTGTAGGTTGTCTATAAACTTTTCCCTTATTTCTAAAACCTCTTTAAAGGTTACATCCTTTATAAGTTGGGTAAATTTAAAGTCCTTTTCAAAACCTAATCCCAAAGTCTCAAACCAACCAAGATACCACGATTGCCTTAAACGGGTTTGGTGGTCTAAAAGCCAATCGCCAATAAATTTCCTTTTGGCAATTTCTACATCTTCTTCGGTAAAGGGAAATTCTTGGGTAACCTTTATAAGGTCCCTTAATGCCTTTTCCACCTTTTGGGGAGAGGTTCCTATATAGGCGAAAAATCTCGGCATATTCACTTTGGTTGGATAAAAGGAGGTGGTTGCATAGGCGTAACCTCTTTTTTCCCTCAGTTCTCTAAAGAGAATGGAGGTAAAACCGTCTCCTAAAACCGCATTAAAAACCTTCCCTGCGGGGTAATATTCACTTTGGCAAGGGGGTGCGTTGAAGGCACAAATAACCGTTGCTTGGCTTCCTTCCCTTTTTAACTCTTTCAATTGGGAGTTCTTAATTTCCTTTTCAAACGTAGGATATTTAAAGACCCCTTCGGGTATTTCACCAAATGTTTCCTTTAACAACTTTAGAGTTTCTTTTGGGGTTTCTATATCCCCTACGAGGGAAACTACAAATCTTCCACCCTTTAGAAGCTGATTCCACCTTTTCTTTACCTCGGAGGTAGTTATCTTTTTAACACTATCCTCTTCTCCAAGAGGGTCCCTTTCATAAGGAGTTCCCTCAAAGGTCAATTTTTTAAGTTCGGAATAGGCAAACTTGAAAGGGTTTTCCCTTTTAGACTTTATGGCGGTGAGGACGTTTTTCTTTTCCCTTTCCAAATCCTCTTCGGTAAAAAGGGGATTTAAAAGAATATCCTTTAAAACGGTTAAACCCTTTTTCAATCCTTCAACTTTGGTAAGAATTTCTATTTCACCGTATTCATCGGCGGTAGAGGTGGTTATTGACCCTCCAAAGTCTTCAAAAGCTTCCGAAATTTCCTCTTTGGAGAAGTTTTTAGAACCTTTTATGAGTAGGTAGGTGGTTAAATTGGTAACCCCCGCCACTTCCTCGTCGGTAATACCGCCCCTTATAAACAGATTGAGGGCTACTATACCCGCACCTTCGGTGGGTTTTACTAAAAGGGTTACACCGTTGGGGAGAACTTCCTTTACAACTTCACCCATACGGGGGTAGAAATTTTAAAAGGAAAATCGGAAAGGAAAAGTTTAAGTGGTTGAACCTTCCTCATCAAGGTAGAAAACCTCATCCGAGATGGGCTCGTTTGTTCTTTCAAATCCGGGCAATAGTTCAATTCTATACCAAGCGCTTCTATACCAAATATCTCGGGGGGCTTTTTTAACGGGTGCAACCTTTGCCGCCTTGGTTTCTTCGTGGTAACCCCAGTTCATATAGTTATTAAAGTCTTGAATGATATCGGTAATTACCGCACCGATTCTAAGGAGTTCTTTTTGAAACTTTTGCCATCTGAAAATGGAGCTATCCCTTAGGGTAAGTCCAAAATAACCGGCACCACCCTGGTCTTTTATGGTTGCAATTCCCCTTGCTATAAAAGCTTTAAAGGCGGCGAAAGTTTCGGGGGGGTCGGTAACAAACACGTCAAATTTTCCTAAGAACTCTTCGCTGTAAGGATTCCTAAGGTCGTGAACCTTCGCTTCAACATTTTTTAGCCCCAATTCTTTGATAAGTTTGTTATCAAACTCTATGAGTCTTTCATCAATATCTATAATGAGCAATCTTTTGTAACCTCCATAAAGGGCTATTGCCAATCCGGTAAGGTCGTCCTCCGCACCCATAACGATAATTTCTTTGCCCTCTATGTCTCCCCTCATATCCATGTGTAGAACTCTGGATACGGTGGTTTCGGGCGTTACCGCTCCCTGGTCAAATTGTTGCACAGGTTCGGGACGGTCTTTGGCGATTCCCACAAAGGTTCTGTAAAATTCGGTATTTTTAAAAAAGGGAACTCCCCTTCCCTGGCAAGCCTCACAGGAAAAGTCTTTATAGCTACCTATTTGGTATTCTTCGCAAACCTGCCATCCCTTTTCGGTCAAAAGAATCTCGTCGTTTTCTATCCGTACCAAACCCTTTTCCAGTAGGGAGTTTATAATGGCGCTGGCGTAAGGAACGGGCAGGTCGGAGTAATCTACAATTTTCCAAAAGTCGGTTGTTACTTTTAGGGCGGCAAGCACCCTTTCAACGTTTCTTCTGTAGATGTTTTGAATACCTTTGGCTTGAACATCCTTTAATATTTCCATTAGTAGGTCGGCCACTTTTACTACCTCCTTTTGCTGTTTTATCTAAAGTCTTTTCTATTCTATATAAGACTCCCAAGGAGGGGAAAATCCCCGGTTAGACCGTTCTCTATCTTACTTTATAAAAAAGGTAATCTGGGAATCTACTGGCTACCAATTCAAATAAACTTTGGTTGTAGGTTCTCAAGATAAACATCCTATTGAAGTTGGTATAAAAACCTTCTCGGTTGGTTAAAAACCAGATATAAAAGTTTTCCTTGAAGGTATAAACTTTTTCAATTGCATTGCCGTTTGAAATCTTTTCATTTAAGTAAATCTTAAGCTCTTTAGGAGTTTTAACGGCAAAGATTTTAACGGGATAGGTTCTCTTCTTTAAAACTAGCGACATATTTAGGGGATTAAAAATAGCTGTTGCACCTCCAATGGGACAGAAAATACCTTTGGGTAACCTTTCAATGCAGATGGTTTGGTATAAAGGATAGTGGTTACCTTTTAATGTTTCAAAATTCCAACTACCAAAGTAGGAAATCCAGAAAAACTTACTTATGAGGTCGCCCGTAAATACCCAATAGATGGGATGGTTTATATTTTTCCCCTTTAAAAGTTTTCCACTTTCAAACAGCTCCTTTATTTGTTTTGCACTCTTTCCTTCCTCTAAGAGTTGCTCTATACATTCCTTACCACAAACCGCCAAAGTTTTTGTTACATTGTACCCAACCTCTGGAGAAGGAGAGGTAAACCCCAAGGCTATAAAGTAAGTTTTGGGGCTGAATTGGGTTCCACCGTCATGGAAGGTAGCCCTGCGGGCGTAATACTGTATTGCATATCCGTAATCCCACCAAGTGTAGATCCAAGCATCGGGTGGTGTTCTCTTTCCCAATTCTATAAAGGCTTGGGCTAAAGACGGCGACATTATCGGTTTGGGAATGTAATAAAAACTCTTTAGGTTTGTAAGCATTAAAACAAGTACTAAAGTAGCCCCCAGAAGAGGTTTTATTAAAAGACTAAAACCGCTTTGAAAGTATCTTTTAATCTCCGAACTAAGATAGTCTAGTAGAAATCCGATACCCAGTCCCAAGAGGGGGGAAAGAAACATCGCAAAACGGGAAGCCCCCTTGAGGGATATAAGTCCCATCAAAAGGGTTGGGAGAAACAGGATAGACTCGCGGGGTCTTTTGTAGGCAAAGAGTAAAAGTCCGAAAAGTCCCAGATAAAACAAAGGCTGACTACCAACCGTAATGTTGGCAATGGTCGCTAGGTCAAACTTTTGAAGTTCGGAAATAGATAGTTGAATGTTGGGAAAGTTACTCTCTATAGGTTGGCCAAAGTGGAATATGTAACTATTAATTTTTCCTAAAAAACTGAAAAAACCTATTCCGAGAATTATAGGATTAAACGCTAAGGTTACCAGGGCGATTTCTTTCCAAAAGTTTCTTTCTCGGAAGGGATTTGAACCCTTAAAGTTAGGTAAAACTAAGTAAACGATAGAAGTTATCCAGAAAACAAATATTAAGTCCGGGTGGAGGTAACCCCAATAAAAGATGTGAACAAAAAGGGAGAGTAAAACGAGGAATAAATATTTTACTCTTTTTCCATTGGAAATTGAATAAAGGTATACCGCCAAGGGAATGGCAAATATTGAAAAGTAAATAATACTGTCGGTGTCCAATCTGTTTAGGGAAGTTCTACCGAGGTAGATAAAAGAAACTACCCCCGCTAAGGAAGCTCCCAAAGCTCCCAAGGGGCTTTTCAATTTGTAAAGCAAAACCGTCAGCGGTATTACGAACCAAACCGCCAATATAGGGATTAGCCAAAATGTTATATTCTCAATAGGTTTATTAAAGATTTGACTTAGTTTTGCAAAAAGCCATGAGTAAAAGGGAATAACGTCGGGATATTGGACCTGGTCGGGAACGAAGCGCAAAGGGTCTTCCCCTCCCGGTTTAAAGACCCCTATTTTGTAATCCTCCGCCAACCGCGCAAAGTAATAAGAATCGTAGCCTGTAAAAATAGGGCGGTTTTCCACAAAAAAAGCACTTTTATGGGTTAGCCAAAACTCCACCGGTTTATAACGGATCCAAAGGCCAACCGATATAGGTATTAGTAAGATAATAAAAAGGGAAACCTTTTGGGAAAATTTAAAAGACATAAAGAACAATATTTTGCAAATATTTTAGTCGGAACTACCAATATAGGGATAGAGATTGTAATTTAAATATTTTTTGTCGAAAAAGAAAAGAGGATTTGTTGCATATCCCCACGCCAAAATGCCAAAATGCAGATGGTCACCCAAAGCCAAACCGGTTGTATCGGTATACCCGATTATATCTCCCTTTTTAACCCTATCTCCCTCTTTAACGGTAAAGTCATTTAGATGGGCATACAACGTAAAGATACCAAATCCGTGGTCTATTAAAATTACTTTTCCATAAATTTTTAACCTGCCGACGAATGAAACTTTCCCGTCGTTGGCGGCCACAACCGGTGCGTGTCTATACTTTGCCAAATCCAACCCTTTGTGAACCGATTGGCTTACCACCTCCCCTTTGTAATAATAGGTTCTATAGTCCCCAAAATAGGCGGTCGGTTTACTCCCGGGAAGTTGTTTAAATGCCCCAACGGGGTAAAAAATACCGTTCGAGTTCCGACAAATTTCTACAAGCTTTTTGTGGTCTTCTTCACGGAATTGTTCGTTTATCACCTTAAATTTTTGAAGGGCATTTTCTGTATCGTCAAAGTATTTTAGGACTATCCTTTCCAAAATTGGGTCGGTCAGGTTTATTTTCACTTTGCGGAATTTCTTTACCTTTACCGCTACGGGCAAAAACTTTCGGGTTACGTTACCTGCCTTGTCTATAGCTACGATATAGAACCTTTCGGGGTTTTGGAGTAAAAAAAGGGGAGCGGTAAATATCGTCTTGTAAATGTTATCCCCCACCTTAAGGAGTGGAAATTTGGCCTCTCCCAACGAGATGAAGATTTGGTCTGTATCCTCGGAGCTTTTTACGATTAAAACCCCCGGTTCCCCCACTACCAGTCTATGGGGTTGGTGTACAACATCAACCGAGGGAGGGGTTCCGTCTATGGTTACCTCTTTGCGGTAGACGGTTTTCTCGCCACCCCAGGGGAATAAAAGTTTTGCTACTATTTGAGCCTTTCCATCTTTCAACCCCGCTTTGGCGGTGTCTATTTCAAAGTTAAATAATCCATTTTGAGGTTTTCCGCTGTAAAGAACAACCTTATGGGTTCCCTGAATTAAAAAAATTTCCAACTTTAGGAGGGGTAAGTTGGGGTCCACCTCTACCTTAAGGGGAATACTCTCTTTTTTTGCAAGCAGAGAGGCGGAAGGTGGTATCTCAATACCCACCTTTACACTGGAATAAAGGTAGAGAATACCACCCAACGTAAGCAAAACAGCCAATAAGACCGAAACTAGCTTGATTTTGCGCATACCCCTTTAATAAAGTTTATAAAAGATAGAAAGCCCGTACGGTTGTAGTATTTTGTATATGTTTCAAGGGGAACTGGAGGCGAAAGGGTATTAAAACCACTCTAGGGTAATTCCCTTTTTCCTTAACTTTTGGGCGGTTATTCCATTTTCTCCACAGGATGGGCTTTTACTTTTCAAAAAAGCCTTTTTTATTCCCAACCTCTTGGCCCTTTCCAAAGTTTTTAAAGCACCGAGTTTAAAGAAAGGTGTAACATCCCTCTTTGTAAAATTCGTTATAACCTTATCCCCTTCGCGGGTGGCCGGTTCGCGAGGGGTAGGAAGCCCACCTTCGGTTTCGGGACAAATAGGTATTACCTCGTAAAATTTCAATCTTTCCAATAAAAACTTGTTTAGTTTATGTTTCCCGTCGTATCTGCAGTTAATCCCCAGTAGGCAAGCGCTAACGAGAACTTTCTCCATTTCCCTATAGCATAACTATAGATTTGTTAAACTTTTCCATATGTCAAAAAAGTCATATATCCCCCCCGTAAGGGGGATAAGATATCTTCGCATCTCCCTAACCGATGCGTGTAACTTCCGATGTCTCTACTGTAGGGGAGAAAATTTTCGACCAACAAAGGAAGTTTTAACGCTCCAAAGGGTGGAGTTAATTTTGAAAGTTTTTTCCCTTTTCGGTTTAAAAACGGTTCGCTTTACCGGTGGAGAACCCCTCTTGAGGAAAGACATAATTCCGATAGTAAAAGTAGCAACCCAATATGTTGAAGATGTTTCCCTTACAACCAACGGTTTCCTTTTGGAAAAATATGCCAAACAACTCAAGGAAGTGGGTCTTAAAAGGTTAAACGTTTCCTTAGACAGTTTAAATACCGAAAAATTCCAACGCCTTACGGGGGGAAATTTGGAAGTTGTACTAAGGGGGGTATATGAAGCTAAAAACTACTTTAATGTTATAAAAATAAACACCGTAGCCATTAGAGGTTTTACCGAAGAGGAAGTAGACGGCCTTTTGGAGTTTTGTGCAAAAAACGGATTTCACCTTAGGTTTATAGAACTGATGCCCGTTGGGGAATTACCTTTCTTTAAAAAAGAGCATTTCCTACCGTTGGAAGAGATTAAAAAATATATAGAAAATCGCTACGGAAAATTGGAACCTATCAAAAGCAACGGCTCGGGTTCTTCCAAAGATTTTTACCTGCCTTCTTTAAACCTAAAGGTGGGATTTATAAAGTCGGTAACCGAGCCTTTCTGCGAAGGTTGCGAAAAATTTAGGATAACCCCCGACGGAAAAGTACACCTATGTTTGAGAACTACCTCGGAAATAGACCTCCTTCCCCACCTAACTTCGGAGGAAAATTTGGAAAAATTTGTTCCCCGACTTTTGGCCCTTAAAGGGGAAAGCAACCGTTTTATAGCCCTAAACGGTTTCGGTTGGTTTGCAACCGCAAAAAGTATGATAGGGATAGGGGGATAGTATCTCCTCAAATACCTAAACAATAGCATAGCGTATGAAAAAAGCACTAAAGGGAGAAAAAAATTAAACCGTTCCCTCCTTCCTTACGTTCTCTTTAGCCTTTAAATACTCCCTTCTGGCCAAGAGGCGGTTTAAAGCGTCAACATACGCCTTTACGCTGGCCTTTACTATGTCTATATCGCTAGCCCTACCGCTGGCCTTTATCCCATCCAATTCAATAACAACCCTCGCCTCCGCTTGTGCATCGGTGTTGGGAGTTAAAGCCTTTATGGAGTAATCCACAAATTGGGGATAGAGTTCGGTAGCCTTTTGAATGGCTTTTATAGCGGCATCCACGGGACCGTTACCGGTTTCCGTTGCGGTTTTTTCTTCTCCTTTAAAGATAACTTTTACCATTGCGGTGGGCAAAATTCCGCTTCCCGTCTGCACCTGAAGATGTAAAAGTTTCAAAAAATTCTCATAAGAGGAGCTTCTAAATTGTTCGTAAATTAGGGCTTCCAAATCTTCCTCGTAAACTTCCTTCTTTTGGTCGGCCAAAGCTTTAAACTTCTCAAAGAGTTTGTTTAGAGTTTCCTCGTCCACTTCGTAACCGAGTTCTTTTAATTTCGCCTTTAGAGCGTGTCTTCCCGAGTGTTTACCCAATACAATTTTGGAACGGGGGAAACCTACATCTTCCGGTTTCATTATTTCGTAAGTTTCCCTTTTTGCCAAAACGCCGTGCTGGTGTATTCCACTCTCGTGGGCAAAGGCGTTTTCTCCCACAATAGCCTTGTTTGGTTGAACAAAAGTTCCCGTAATCCTACATAGGAGTCGGGAGGTTTTGTAAATTTCGGGTGTATTTATATCGGTATACAACCCCCCAAAGTGGTCTTTTCTAACCTTTAAAGCCATAACAACCTCTTCAAGGGCCGCGTTTCCCGCCCTCTCACCTATACCGTTAATGGTGCATTCAACCTGCCTTGCGCCCGCTAAAACCGCCATCAAGGAGTTGGCGGTGGCCAAGCCCAAATCGTCATGGCAGTGAACCGAAATGATAGCCTTGTCTATGTTTGGAACGTTTTCCTTTATACCTTTTATTAGGGTATAAAACTCGTCGGGAATGGCATAGCCCACAGTATCGGGAATGTTTATAACGGTGGCACCCGCTTTTATAACCGCTTCTATTATTTTGTAGAGAAAGACCCTTTCACTTCTAGTGGCGTCTTCGCAAGAAAATTCCACATCGTCGGTAAAGTTTCGGGCATACCTGACCGCTTTAACGGCCCTTTTCAAAACCTCTTCGGGGGACATTTTGAGTTTATACTTCATGTGGATTGGGGAGGTCGCTATAAAGGTGTGTATCCTTTTCCGTTCCGCAGGTTTTAAAGCTGACGCCGCCGCTTCTATATCCTTTTCCAACGCCCTAGCCAAAGAGCAGATTACGGGTCCCTTAACCTCCCTCGCAATAAGGTTTATAGCTTCCCAATCCCCTTTTGATGCGGCGGCAAAACCCGCTTCTATTATGTCAACCTTCAAATTCGCCAATTGTTGAGCCATCTGTAATTTTTCTTGAGTCGTCATAGAAAAACCGGGAGCTTGCTCCCCATCCCTTAGGGTGGTATCAAATATATAAACTTTCTCTCCCATTGGACTTACCCCTAAGAGGTAAACTTAAAAATTTAGACCACAATGGATTATGAACACAGTTAGATTTTGCAAAGAATTTGCAAATTTCTAAAAAAGGGGGAAGTATCAAGCACCGAAGAGCTTCTTAAGGCTTATAACCTTAACCCTGTCGTTGGCTATATCCTCTATAGCCTTGAAGGTTAATTTCTTTAGTTCTCCCTTTTTGCCTTCTATAACTATAAACTCGCCCTGTTCCTTTAAAAGCTGTTTTACCCTTTGGGCGGCGGCGTGAACTAGCTCGTATTTGGTGGAAACCTTCTTTAAGGCTTCCTCTATTGGAGGTCTTCCGCTCTCCTCATACCTTTTTGTTTCCATGGCAATCCTCCCCTTTTATAACCTGTAGAATATCCTCTCCCAAATGTAAGGATTGGTAATTTTCATTATTAAAAACAAAAGCCGCCTTACGGCGGTTGGATAACATAATAGATTTTATTTCTTCAACAGCTTTTTCCAAAACGTTATTGACCACTACGTAGTCAAAATGTTTGGCGCAGGGAATTTCCTTTTTAGCCCACTCAAGGCGTTCTTCAATTTCCCTTTCCCCCCTTAGGGTAAGCCTCTTTTTGAGTTCTCCAAGGGAGGGGGGAAGTAGAAATATGGAAACCGCATTGGGGAACTTTTCCTTTACCTGAAACGCCCCTTGGACATCTATAATGAGGAGGGCATCCTTACCTTGGGACAAAATTCTTTCAACCTCACTTTTGGGGGTTCCATAGTAATATCTGTAGACTCTTGCCCACTCTAGGAATTCGCCCTTTTCTATTTTTTTTAGAAATTCATCCTCGGAAAGGAAGTAGTAATCTACCCCGTGTTTTTCACCCTCTCTGGGAGACCTCGTGGTTACGGTTATAACCTTTTCCAAGTAGGGAACCTCCCTCAAAAGGAGATTTCCAACCGTCGTTTTTCCCGCTCCCGAAGGGGCGGAGAGAATGTAAACGAAACCTCCGTACATTGACTACAAAAAATTTAACCTAAATTGTGAGATTTTACGGGGTAACCTTAAAGGGGCGTGGGTTATATATTCAACCCTATGAAGTACTTTACAATAATAGTTGGAGGAGGTCCCGCGGGCCTTTCCGCCGCATCAACCCTCGCCAGTGCCAAAGGACACCTGCCCTTTATGGAAGATAAGAAAATCCTCGTCATAGACGAGGGAAATAGCGACTTAAACAAAGCCCTTTTGAAAAATTTTCCGGCCGTTGATATAGGAGCAAAGGGTGTCGAAGTTTTAAGTTCGATGCGTGAAAGGGTAAAGACTCTGGATAACGTAGATTTTGTTGAAGGCAAAGTCGTGGAAATTTCCGGTCAGGACGGAAACTTTAAAGTAAAAACGGAAGATGGAAAGATTTTTGAAGGGGAAAAAATAATATTGGCTACCGGATTTCATAAATTTGACATAAAAGGTTTAAACGCGGAAATTTTGCCCCACGCCAAAGCCCCCCGTCCGGGTAAAGTTATGCTCAAGGTTGACGAAAAGAAAAGGGTTTCCCCCGGCGTTTACGCTGCCGGTTTAATAGCGGGAGAGCAAACGATGGTAGCCATAGCTATGGGTTCGGGAACCGAAAGTGCTTTAAACCTCCTTTCGGACCTTGCGGGTAAAACCGTTATAATCCACGATGTTGTAAAAAAGTCTTGAAAATACAACCTTCTAAAGGTTAAAATTTTCCTCTTATTCTATTTCTTTCCATTGTATCCCGCAAGTTCCATATGTTATAATAACAGTTTGGCGTTTTTAATTGGTAATAATACTGGAGGAGGCTTTACCGAATGCCGACAATTAACCAGCTTATAAGAAAGGGTAGAGAAAGAAAACCTAAAAAATCTAAAGCTCCGGCGCTTCAAGGTTGTCCTCAAAAGAGGGGAGTTTGTGTAAGGGTTTATACCGTAACCCCCAAAAAACCCAACTCCGCGCTAAGGAAAGTTACAAGGGTTAGACTTTCCAATGGTATAGAGGTTACCGCCTATATTCCCGGTGAGGGACACAACCTACAGGAACACTCCATAGTGTTGGTAAGGGGTGGTAGGGTTAAAGATCTACCCGGTGTTAGGTATAAAGTTATTAGGGGAGCTTTGGACGCCGCGGGTGTTCCCCACAGACGCCAATCCCGTTCTAAATACGGAACTAAAAGACCTAAAGAAGAGAAAAAATAATTATCGGAGGTAACAAGTAATGCCAAGAAAAGGACCCGTTCCTCCGAGGGAAATAACCCCGGATAACAAATACGGTAGCGTTCTAGTTCACAAGCTTATAAACCGTGTAATGAAAGACGGTAAAAAATCGGTTGCGGAATATATCGTTTACACCGCTTTAGAAGAAGCGGCTAAAGAACTTGGACTTACCCCCGTAGAAGTTTTAGAAAAGGCGGTTGAAAATGTAAAACCGGAATGGGAAGTGAGAACCCGAAGGGTGGGAGGTGCAACCTACCAAGTTCCCGTAGAAGTTCCCGAAAGGAGGCAAATATCTCTGGCCCTTAGGTGGATTGTAGAAGCCGCTAGGGAACGCTTTATAGGTGACGGAAAGAAAAACAAAATGGAATATAAATTGAAGCAGGAATTAATAGACGCTATAAACGGCAAAGGTGGGGCAATTAAGAAAAAAGAAGAAGTCCACCGCATGGCGGAAGCCAATAAAGTTTTCTCCCACTTTAGGTGGTAATTCAATGGATTCCACCTATTTCATTTTTCGCTTTATCAACCTCAAAGTTTTAGCAGATCAAAAACCTTTGGGGAGGTAAAAAATGGCAAGGCAAGTTCCCATAGAGCATCTTAGAAACATAGGTATCGTAGCCCACATAGACGCGGGAAAAACCACCACCACCGAAAGAATTTTGTATTACACCGGAAAAACCTACAAAATTGGAGAGGTTCACGACGGTGCCGCAACTATGGACTGGATGCCCCAAGAGAAGGAAAGGGGTATCACCATAACCGCCGCTACCACCGCAACATACTGGGATAAGGACGGAATAAGATACCAAATAAACATTATTGATACTCCTGGTCACGTAGACTTTGCGGTTGAAGTTGTCCGTTCCATGAAAGTTTTGGACGGAATCGTATTTATTCTCTCCGCAGTTGAAGGAGTTCAGCCCCAATCCGAGGCTAACTGGAGATGGGCGGACAAATTTGGAAAGCCGAGAATCATCTTCATCAACAAAATGGACCGTTTAGGGGCCGACTTTTTCAGGGTCTTGGAAGAGGTTGAGAAGAAGCTCACCATAAAACCCGTTGCGATACAACTCCCCGTAGGGGCGGAAGACCGTTTTGAGGGAGTTATAGACCTATTTGAAATGAAAGAGATAATCTGGTTGGAAGAAACCCTAGGGGCAAAATACGAATACAGGGAAATAAGACCCGAACTGAGAGAGCAAGCCCAAGAGTGGCGGGAAAAGATGATAGAGGCTATAGTGGAAACCGACGAAAAGTTAATGGAAAAATACTTGGAAGGGGAAGAAATTTCCAACGAGGAACTCAAAAAGGCTTTGAGAAAAGCCACTATAGAACGCCAATTGGTTCCCGTATTGTGCGGTTCTGCGTTTAAGAATAAAGGTATCCAACCCCTGTTGGATGCGGTTGTGGACTACCTACCTTCGCCTATAGACCTACCTCCCATAAAAGGAATAAACCCCAAAACCGGCGAGGAAGTTATTATCAAACCCTTGGACGACGAACCTTTTGTCGCATACGTCTTCAAAATAATGGCAGACCCCTATGCGGGGCAGCTTACCTACATAAGGGTATTCTCCGGACATGCCAAAGCGGGAACTTACGTCTACAACGCAACCAGAAATAAAAAGGAGAGACTGGCAAGGTTCTACCTAATGCATGCCAATCACAGGTCGGAAGTTCCCGAAGTTAACGCGGGAGACATCGTTGCGGTTGTTGGCTTGGACGCCGCTACCGGAGATACCTTATCCGACGAAAAGCACCCCGTAGTTCTGGAAAAATTGGAATTTCCCGAACCCGTTATCTCTATGGCTATAGAACCAAAAACTAAAAAAGATCAAGAAAAACTCTCCGAGATTCTCAACAAACTTATGAAGGAAGACCCCACCTTTAGGGCAACGGTAGACCCCGAAACCGGACAAACCCTAATCCACGGAATGGGTGAGCTTCACCTTGAAATTATGGTAGACCGTATGAAAAGGGAATATAACGTTGACGTAACAATGGGTAAACCCCAAGTTGCCTATAGGGAAACCATTAAAGTTCCCGTTAAAAATGTTGAAGGAAAATACATCCGACAGTCCGGTGGTAGGGGTCAATATGGACATGTCGTTATAGACCTCGAACCCTTACCCAGGGGTAAAGGATTTGAATTTGAAGACGCAATAGTGGGTGGTATTATTCCCAAAGAGTTCATTCCTTCCGTTGAAAAGGGTATAAGACAAGTCCTCGAAAGTGGTATATTGGCGGGTTATCCCATTGTAGACGTTAAAGTAAGACTCCACAACGGTTCTTACCACGAAGTTGACTCTTCCGATATCGCATTCCAAATAGCGGGGCAGATAGCCTTTAAAGAAGCGTTTAAAAAAGCCCAACCTGTTCTGCTTGAACCCATAATGGAAGTTGAAGTGGAGGTTCCCGAAGAATACATGGGTGCGGTTATCGGAGACCTCAACTCCAGAAGGGGTAAAATTCTCGGAACCGAGAAAAAAGGACAAATTGTTACCATAAAAGCCCACGTTCCCTTGGCGGAAATGTTTGGATATGCAACCTCCCTAAGGTCTCTAACCCAAGGTAGGGGAACCTTCCAAATGACCTTCTCCCACTATGAGGAAGTTCCCAAACAAATTCAGGAAAAAATAGTCGGTGAAAGAATGAAAGAAAAACAGGAGTAGCCGTTTCTTTTTCCCTATTCCTTTATCGGTTTGTCACTTTGTAAAGTGAAGTCTATTTTTATAATTATAAAACTGATGAAGTTAATTGGTTTGGTAGTTTCCCTATCGGTAATACCTTTAATAGGATTTTCTTTTAATCCTCCCTGTTGGGTGGTGGAAAAGAATCACGGAATTCATTACATAAAAAGTTTACCTAAGAAAAAACTAACTCCTCAAACAAGAAGTAGAAACCTTGCTTTATGTGAGAGAAGAGGAAAAACTTGCAAGAGATGTTTACCTAGCCATCTACCAAAAATGGGGGCTTTCGGTTTTTGGAAAAATCGCCCGTTCGGAGCAAAGATATATGAACATTATAGGGAGGTTAATAAAGAAATACGGACTGGAAGACCCTGTTACCGACAAGATAGAAGTTTTTAAAAACAAGAAAATACAAAGTTTGTATACCAGCTTGGTAACCCAAGGGGAAAAATCGGTAATTGAAGCCCTAAAGATAGGAGCAACTATAGAAGAGAAGTACATTAAATTCCAAATTAATGATAGGTTCAAAAAATCACCTAAGGGCTTTTAATTGGATTCTACACCGGCAAGTTAGCCGACACACACTCTACTGAATAAGAAAATTCATTCCCGACCTTAGAGGGTTTTTAGCGCAAATAGAACTTTGAAAGAGTAGTTTTTTACCAAATGTGGTTTTTTCAAAATTTCGAAGGCGGAGAGGGTCTTATTGGGGTTAAATCCCGTTCCCGTTTTCTTGAAAAAAAGGAGAAAATCCTTCCCCCTGAAGGGGATTTCTATTTCCTCGGTAAACCACCTTTGGGGTTTAACCGTTTCCAAAATATCCTCCTCACAAGGGAAGGGAAAACCTATACCCTCTAATGAACCTTTGACTGGAACGGAAAAGAAAAACCCCTTTTTGGAAACCCTTAAAAATTCCCCCAGAGCCTTTTTATGGTTGCACCAATGCAATACAAAGTTTGAAGCTACCCAATCCACCGAACGGTTTTTCAGTGGTAGATTTTCAATATTGCAGATAAAGGCCCGCCTTACGGCGGGGTTTTCCTTTAAAGAGGGAAAAGATAAATCGCAAACGAAAACTTTATTACAAAGTTCCAAAAGTTTCTCCGTTAAAAGCCCTACCCCCGCACCCGCGTCTAAAACGATTTCTCCTTTCTTTATAAAAACTCCGAATTTTTCTATAAGGATTTTTCCCGCTTCCCTTTGGGGTATAGCCCATGCTTTATAGCTGGCAAAGGCTTGAGAAAATCTCCTCCCAATCTCTTCGGGTAAAATGTTTCGGAAAATGTCCTCCATCGTAGGTTACTAGCCTAAAAGAGGGGTTTAATTTTACCATCTTTCTGGCTTCTCTGTAGGGGGTTACGGGGTCTTTCCTTCCATGGAGGATAACGGTTGGAATATTTAACAACATTAGGAATTCCGATATATCGGTATTCACAAACTCCCTCAGTAGTTTTACCGCTTTTTCCTCGGAAGGGATTTCATCTCCACATATAGAATCTTTCCAAGCGATTTTTCTAAATTCTTTTAACTTCCTTTCAAAGTTTTCCTTCAGTTCTTTAAAAAAGCTATTTATGTATTGCCCTTTCCAAGCCTTTCCAAAGTGGGGGGTTGCACCTATTAATACCAACCCTTTGGGGGGATTTTTTATACCCGCTAAAACCGCAACGGTTGCCCCCAGGGACCAACCAACTACTAAGGTCTCCTTATCAATTTTTTCCGCCACCTTTTGGCTTTCCCTTTTTAGGCTTTCTTCCTCAAGGTGGTGGTGAAAAACTTCTCCAATTCCTTCCAAAGTTTGAAAGACCTTGGGACAGAAACCCCAACCGTGGATTGTCAGGATTCTCATTGAACCCCCCTTCCTGCATCAAAAATGCGGTACTTTTCGACGGTCTCACCTATAGAAATTAGCTCCCTTTCCAACTTTTTCCTGTAAAGGGGAAAGGCAGTTTTATCTTTAACCCAAATGGGGTTTCCCAATTTTATCTTTACCTCCGCAAAGGGGAAGGGGACTAAAAATCTGTCCCATGTTGGGAGGCGCATTCCCTTAACCTCTATTCTTACGGGGTATATTGGTCTTCTAGAAAACCAACCGGCATAGATGATTCCGTCTTTTACCTTGCAACAAGGTCCTTTGGGTCCATCAACGGTAATCGCTACCAAGTAACCGTTACCTAGCAGCTTCAATATTTCCCGAAGGGCTTTAGAACCACCCTTATACCTACCCTCGTCGCTTGAACCTCGGATAACTTTGTAACCTAGTCTATTCAAAACTTTGGCGATAATTTCCCCATCCGCATGTAAGCTTACAACCGTTGCCAATTTTCCCCGGTATGCCCCGTAAAGGGTTAAAGGCAAAAGTTCTCCGTGGTAAAGGGCTATAAGGGCGGGTCTATTTTTAGAAACCTCGTTCCAAAAACTATCTTCAAACCGCAGGGAAAACCTTAAAAGTTTCAAAAGTTGCACTATAGGGAGATTCAAACCTATTAGGGCTTTTCTTAAAAAGGGTCTTACCGCTTTGGGGTCTAAACCCATTTTCTACTCCAAATGTTTAACCATTGCGGTTTCGTCGCAAGTGGGAAATTTGGGACAATTTAAGCAGTCGGTCCAAACCTTGTGGGGAAGCAGGGTTTTATCTATCTCCTTAAAGCCTAGCTTTTTAAAAAACTCCACTTGGTAGGTTAAAACGAAAACCTTTTTTAGGTCTAATTCTTTGGCTTCCTTCAAACACTTTAAGACTAACTTTTTCCCTATACCCCTTCCGTGGAACTCCTTTTTTACCGCCAAACTTCTGATTTCCGCCAAATCTTCCCAAGTAATGTGCAAGGCGCAACATCCCCAAATTTGCCCGTTTTGTTCGTATACCCAAAAGTCCCTAATGTTGTCGTACAGGTTGTTCAAACTTACGGGCAAAAGTAAACCTTTCTTGGCATAAAAGTTTATAAGTCCGTGAATAGAAACCGCGTCTTTGGGTTTGGCTTTTCTAAGCATTCCCTTGGAGTGAATTATTAGTTTAGAACAACTTTTAGTTTAAGTTTTTTCTGTTTTAGACCCACAGGGGAGGATTTATAGAAAAGAGAAAGTTTGGGGTTACGAAATTTCCACTTTGACATCCGCACCTTGCAAGTGTTCGCTTTTTGCGGTTACGCAAACGGTTTCCAAAACTTCCGTTACCGCTTCCAAAACTTCAAGGATAAAGTTGGGGTGGAGTTTTCCGTCCTGCCAAAATATTTTTTCACTTTCCCAACGGGCTAAAACCGGTGAAACCTTTTCGGGGGCTAATTTTTGGGCATCCTCCCGACATTGGGGGTGGGAGGATTTGCATTGGCAAAACTTTTTTAGTGTTATGCTAATTTTAGCCTTTTTTCCATCTTTAGTTTCGGAGTTTACAACCAATGCTACCGCCATCGGTTGGAATTTTAAACAAAAAAAACAAACAGTTGCAAAGACTAATTACAACTTTTTTCGTATTTTTTCCTTAGCTTCTGTAGGAATTTAACGAATTTGGGGTTTACGTAGAAACTTTCCCCGAAATGTTTACTCTTTTCCAACACGAAACGGTTTATTATTTCAACCGCCTCCTTAGGGTCGTCTACAATTTGGAAGAAATTGAGGTCTTCGTCGCCAATAGTTCCGAATTCAACCATGGTATGCCTCATAAAGTGAACCAAAGGTTTCCAATAATCACTTCCAAAGAGGAGTATCGGAAAGGGAAACATCTTTTTTGTCTGCATCAAGGTTAAAGCCTCAAAGAGTTCGTCAAGGGTTCCGTAACCTCCCGGAAATATTACATACCCCAACGCGTATCTTAGGAGCATTACTTTCCTGACGAAAAAGTGTTTAAAGAGTAAACTTTTGGTCAAATAAGGGTTCTTACCTTCCTCGGCGGGAATGTCTATTTGAAGGCCTATACTTTCCGCACCCGCTTCTTTAGCCCCTTTATTTGCCGCCTCCATTATACCGGGGCCACCGCCGGTTACCACCGTATAACCTTCCTTACCGAAAAGATAGGCAGTTTCATAGGCTTTCCGGTAGTAGGGATTTTCGGGGCTAAAGCGGGAACTACCGAAAAAGGTAACGGAGGGACCTATTTCCGAAAGGAGGTCAAAGCCCTGAACAAACTCCGAAAGTATCCTCAAAAGCCTCCAAACGTCACCCTGTTTGGCCTTTAGTTCCCCTATGATATTCCACTCGCACTGGATTTTGGAGTTTTGCCAACTCTTTTTCATTGCCTACCACCCGTGAGTAAGAAATTAAACGGATTGGAAAAGACCGAGAATACCAACATAGCCCTCCACTCGTATTTACCGCTATCCCTATCGTAGTTTCTTTCATACTTTAATCCCAAAGACCAACACCTCTTCCTATAGGAAAGATTTAAAGAGGTCCTCACGTTTTTTGAAAGGAAAAAATCGTAGTAGTTTTCCATTTCCGTATAAAGTTTTCCCATACGTGCAGAGAGCCCGTAAGAGATACCCTCCGATTGGCGTTTTCCCAAATGGTCCTTACTAAGAAAGTGGGAAAATTTTAGCTTAACCTCCGTAAGGAGGGTGTTTACCGCCTTCCAACTGAAGGAGTTGGAGTTATAGACTACCTTAGATAGTTGATAGTCGTAATAGAATTTTCCCGAAAGATATAAATCCTGCGAAGGAGTTTTAAATTTGTAATAGACCTTTAGAGGGAGGATTTTACCGTTTACCCATTCGCCGTCGGTTGGAAAGTTGTAACCGTTATAGAAGTTATAGGGTTGTTCAAAAATAATTTCACCTACCGCTATACCTTTGTAGTAGAGGATGTTTAAGTTTCTCAAATTTACCATATTTTTTTTTGAAAACCGGTCAAAGTAATCGTAATTTGGGGTTTTCTTTTCCTCAAAGGGGGAAAATTCGTATACCCATTCAAAACTGGAAAACACTTTCCAATGGGAGGCTCTTACCAAATCGTAATCGTAGAGGAGACTCTTTAACTTTAAGTCGAAACCGGTAACTTGCCTTTTATTCCCGTATCTCCCCGAGGAGTAATAAACGTAATAGGGTTTAAAGTAGAAGGTAAGGGGAGTTTTTCCGAATATATGCCTCCACTTGAAGTTGGTTTCAATTCTCCACCTAAAAAGGTTTTTGTTGTATTGGTAAAAGTTTGTAAGCTCAGAGGTTAGGTCTAAAGAGAATTCCTTACCCAACCTTATAGGTTTTAGATAAAAATAGACATCGGGTAAAATTAGGAGGTCTGCACTCCTATCGCCGGTAGAGAGATTATAAAAGTATTTACCCGATAGGTTTAGGATAAATTGGTGGTCTTCCACCGAGTAGTTTACATAGCTTTTGGCAAAACTCTTATAACGTTTTCCTTTATCAAAGAAGAAAATATCGTAGTAGTAATCTAGGTCGGACGGTAAATCCCACCCGAATTGGAGTTTTCCTTTATAACCCCATCCGTAGAGTAGGAAGCGGTTTTTTCTGTAATAATCCCTCCCTTCCCACCAGAGGGAAAATTCCGAACTATCGTAATAGTATTCATTTAAACTTTCCAAGTAAAAATTGGGGGAAAAATACTTCCTAAAATGGAGCCCTATACCTTTCATTCCCACACTTCGGTAGTCCGCGGTAACCGTTAAGTCGGAGTAGGGGTCTATGGCCCAAAAGTAGGGTTGCCTGTAAAGGAAACCTCCGTAACTGTCAATTCCAATCAAAGGGGATAAAAACCCGCTCTTCCTCTTGGTTAGAAAGGAGTAATAGGGAGTGTAAAAGATTGGGACATTTTCCACCTTCAAAAGGGCGTTGTGAGCCGTTCCTTCCCCCTGAGTGGAATTATAGATAAACTTTTTCGCACAAAGTTCTGCCTGATAATCTTCGCACTTACTGGCGCAGAAATTCCTAAATATGTATAAATTACCTTTTAGTCTTAGAAAATCACTTTTAAAGAAGCCATCTTTAACCTTTCCTTCCACCCGATATAGCTCTACCACTTTTGTTTTTAAGTGGTAAACTACCCTTTTTGCGTGTAAGAAGACCTCTTTTTTATCGGTTAAAAAGACTTCCCCTTCAGCAATCAGTTTTTCTTGGTTTTTTATATAATTAATCCGCCTAGTTTTTAAAAAAAATTTTCCAAAAGATAGATTTACGTTTCCTTCGGCGATAAAGTTATTTTCCTCTTTTTCCACTTTTTCCGCATCCAAATAAAGAAGTTTTGCGTAGGTTAAAGATAGACTTAAAAGAAGTAAAAATAACCTTCGGTGCATTAGAAGTTTTAGTTTAATTTTTAACCCCAATGGAAAAACTTCTAATAAAGGGTGGTTTTGTGGTAGACCCATCGCAAAAGCTAGAAGGTTTGGCCGACATCCTTATAGAAAAGGGAAAAATTTCCAAAATAGAAAGGAATATCCCCCCTTCGGGAGATGAAGAGGTTATAGATGCCCGTTCTATGGTGGTTGCCCCCGCCTTTGTAGACCCCCATGCCCATTTACGGGATCCGGGACAAACTTACAAAGAAGACATTGAAAGCGGTAGCAGAGCGGCGGTTTTTGGCGGATTTACCACCGTGGTTAGTATGCCCAATACCTCGCCTACAACCGATAATCCCGCAATAGTTGAATATCAAATTCAAAAAGCCCAAAAGGTGGGGCTTATAAGGCTTTTACCCGCGGGGACGATAACCGTAGGTAGGAAGGGAGAGAAATTAACCGATTTCAACGCATTAAAAAAGGCGGGGGCTGTGGCCCTAACCGACGATGGAACCACTTTAACCGATGAAAGTCTCCTTAAAACCGCCCTCTATTGGGCATCGGATTTGGGATTGCTTGTGATGGACCATGCGGAACTGCCCTCCCTTTCCAGGGGACACCTTAACGAGGGTAAGGTTTCTTCCCTTTTGGGACTTGCGGGAAGAAGCAGGAGTGCCGAAGCTATAGCGGTGGCACGGGATGGATTTTTGGCTCAGGAAACCGATGCAAAGATTCATATTCAACACGTAAGCGCCAAAGAAAGTGTGGACCTTCTAAGTCTTTTCAAAGAAAAGGGGGTTAATATAACCTCGGAAGTCAATCCAAACCATCTGTTACTGACCGAAGAAGCTGTTTTGAAATACGGGCCTCTTGCCAAGGTAAATCCCCCTTTGAGAACCAAAGAGGACAGAAAGGCCCTAATTCAAGCACTGGCGGAGGGAATTATAGACTGTATAGGGACAGACCACGCCCCCCACGCCTCTTGGGAAAAGGAAAAGCCTTTGGACCAAGCCCCTCCGGGAATGCTCGGTTTCCAAATAGCCCTGCCCGCCCTCGTAAAGCTCTATAACGAGGGACTGATAACCCTCAAAAGATTGGTTGAGGTTCTTTCCACCACACCGGCAAAAATTTTGAACCTCTATCCCGAGCTTGGTACTCTAAAGGTGGGCACCACCGCGGATGTGGTTATTTTTGACCTAAAACACGAGTGGGTGTTTGACGAAAAAATAAATCCCTCAAAAAGTAGTAACTCCCCGTTTATGGGGCGAAAGTTGGTCGGAAAAGTTTTTTACACAATTAAAGAGGGGAAAATAGTATATAGAGGCAAAAGCTAAACCTCTTTTAGTTTTTCCAAATCCTCCACCCTTTCCACATTAAAGGCTTTTACAGAAGGTAAAATTTGGGTTACAAGTTTGGTTAAAACATTTTTTGGACCTATCTCTATAAATGTGTCAACACCTTGAGAATGCATAAATTCAACGCTTTCTACCCACCTTACCGGGTTGAAAAGTTGCAGATATAGATTTTCTTTAATCTCTTGGGCTTTAGTGTGGGCTTGGGCGGTATAATTTTGAACCACGGGAGTTTGGGCATCTTTAAAAGAGACCTCTTTGAGTTTCTCTTTAAATTTCTCTCCCGCAACCCTCATAAGGGAACTGTGGGAGGGAACCGATACCTTTAGAGGTATAGCCTTTATCTTCCTACTTTTGGCAAGTCGGACCAGGTCTTTAACCGCCTTTGCCTGCCCCGCTACAACGGTTTGGATAGGCGAATTAAAATTTACCGGTTCCACTACACCTTCCACCTCTTGGCAGAGTTTGGCGACCTCTTCGGGAGAAATACCTATTACCGCTGCCATACCGCCTTCGCCTTCGGGGACTGCGGATTGCATATATTGGGCGCGGTATCTAACCAATTTAAGGGCATCTTCAAATTCCAAAACCCCCGCACTCAGCAGGGCGGTATACTCCCCCAGCGAATGCCCCGCAACCAGCATAGGTTTTAATTCGGGGTAAAGCTCTTTTAAAACGGTGTATATCGCAAAACTGACGGTTAAAATGGCCGGTTGGGTGTTTACCGTTTTGTTAAGCTCGCCACCCCCCTCAAAAATTAGCTTTGTTAAATCAAAACCGAGAGTCTCGTTGGCCCTTTGAAAAACCTCTCTTGCGAGGGTAAATTTTTCGTAAAAAGCCCTACCCATACCTGCATACTGCGAACCTTGCCCGGGAAAAATAAATGCTATACCCATAAGAGGAAATTATCTTTTCAAATAGTTACTCTTTTCGGGAATAACGCCTCTAACTCCACCCGTTGGGTCGGGTGTATCGCCTTTGTAACGGGGTATAACATGGATATGTACATGCATAATAGTTTGACCTCCCCATTTCCCAACATTTACCCCTATGTTGTAACCATCGGGGGAAAATTTTTTATCTAAAAACCGTTTAACTTCGTCTATAAGTTCGACTATTGCGATTTTCTCTTCCTTTGTTAGCGAAAAATAGTTATCGGTGTGGCGGTAAGGAATTATTAAAATGTGTCCGGGATTTACGGGATATTTATCGAATATGGCAAAACAGTGGTTATTTTTTAAAATAACCGCTTTGGGGGCTATATTGCAAAAGGGACAGTCCTTCCGTTTTCCCATAAAGAAAAGTTTTAAGTGGAAAAGAAAGGAAGTTACTCCTCTTCCCGTCTTTCCACCTCGCAGTGAACCTCTTTTAGTTGTTTGGGGTCTACGTAGTCGGGAGCGTTGGTTAGAGGACAAATACCTTTTTGGGTTTTGGGGAAGGCTATAACCTCCCTTATACTGTCCACCCCTACCATAATGGCCAAAAGGCGGTCTAAACCGAAGGCAAATCCTCCGTGGGGAGGTGCGCCGTATTTTAAAGCTTCCAATAGAAAGCCGAATTTTTCCTCCGCCTCCACTGCGCCGATACCTAAGAGTTTAAAGATTTTTTCCTGGATGTCGGTTCGGTGTATCCTGATGGAACCGCCTCCTATCTCCTCGCCATTTAATACCATATCGTAGGCAAGGGATTTTACGCCTTTTAGGATTTCCTTTCTCTCCTCAATATCTTCTGTATTTAGCGCCCGGTCTATTTGGAGAAGGTCTTCCTCCCTAGGCATGGTAAAGGGATGGTGAACGGAAACAAACCTCTCTTCCTCTTTATCCCATTCAAGAAGAGGAAAATCTACCACCCAGAGAAATTTAAATCCCTCTTCCCTTGCCTTAAGTTCGTCCGCTAATCTCCTACGTAGGGCATCCAATACCTTGTAAACCGATTCCCTATCGCTATCGGCTTGAAAGAAGATAATGTCTCCAACCTGAGCATTGCAACGGTTTAGAAGATTTTCTATCTCCTCTTTACTAAAGAACTTGGTAATAGGGGAGGTTAGCTTGTCTTCATCCACCCTAATCCAAGCGAGACCTTTGGCACCCAATTTTTGAACAAACTTGGTAAGTTCGTCTATCTTTTGGCGGGAAAGTGTTTTCGCCCCGCCTTTTACGACAACCGCTTTAATGATACCCCCTTTGTCCACCACATTTTTAAAGACCTTAAATTGGGTATTCTTAAAAATATCGGTAAGCTCTATAAGGGGGGTTATTACATCTTCCCTTATACGGAGATCGGGTTTATCGCTCCCGTATTTGGACATAACCTCTTCGTAGGAGTAAATCGGGAGGGGGTAATCTATTTCAATTCCCGCAACCTGTTTAAAGACCTCCTTTACCAACCTTTCGGTGAGATTCATAACATCTTCTCTACCCACAAAGGACATCTCCAAGTCTATTTGGGTAAACTCCGGTTGTCGGTCCGCCCTTAGGTCTTCGTCCCTTAGGCATTTGGCTATCTGAAAGTATTTGTCTAAACCCGCAACCATTAAGATTTGTTTAAATAGCTGGGGTGATTGGGGAAGCGCGTAGAACTTTCCGGGATGAAGCCTTGAGGGAACTATAAAGTCCCTAGCCCCTTCGGGGGTTGATTTTGTTAGAAGGGGAGTTTCAACCTCTATAAAACCTTCATCGGTTAAAAAGTTTCTCACCACCTGATAAGTTTTGTGGCGAAGGAGGAGGTTATTGAGCATAGGTCGGCGTCTCAAATCTAAGTAGCGGTAACGTAGGCGAACCTCTTCATTAACCTTTATTTCATCCTCTATTTGGAAAGGTAAAGGTTGATGAGCGGTATTCAAAAGAAGGACTTTATCCGCAACCACTTCAACAAAACCGGTGGGAAGTTTGGGATTTTCCGTTCCCTCGGGTCGGCGCCTTACCTTACCCTCTACCGCTATAACGTATTCGGGTTTTACCTTATCTGCAATTTCGTAAGCCTCGGGATTTTTTAACTCTTCAACTACCACTTGAACTATTCCCGAGCGGTCCCTTAAGTCTATGAAAACGACTCCGCCGTGGTTTCTTACAGTATCAACCCATCCCACCAAACGAACACTTTGGTCTATGTTATTCTCGTTAATTTCACCGCAATAGTGGGTTCTTCTGAAATTTCCCAAAACCGTTAGCATAAGTGAATTAATGTTATCCCCTTCAAGGGGTGGGTAATATTCAAAACGGTAATGGGAAAAATTTTGGTTTTTGACGTGGACGGTGTGATTATAGATGTTTCAAAAACCTACCACTTGGCTATACAAAAAACGGTGGAACGCTACGTTGGTGAAAGCGTTCCACTGGAGGAGGTTAAAAATTATAAATTCCGATGGGGTATAAATAACGACTATTACGCCTCCTACGCTATTATAGCTCTTAAAAAATACGGAGTCCCCGAAGAGGAGATAAAAAAACTCTCATTGGAATGTAAAAATGCGGTAGCCTTTTGCTTGGAGAAAAGATTTAATCTACCCATTACGGTGGATGAGGTAACTCAAACCTTTATAGATTACTTTGAAGGGGTGAAGGATAACGAGGAACTCTTTTTGGAACCTTTTGTTTTTGAATGGCTAAAACGTAAAAAGTATAAATTGGCGGTTCTCACCGGAAGACCGAAAGGGGATTTGGAATATTCTTTCAAAAAATTTAATCTATTGGACAAATTTGATGTTATAGTATGCGACGATACCATAGAAGATGTGGCTTTAAGGAAACCCAACCCCTACGCCCTTTACTACACACTTAAACTCTTAGGGGCAAAGCCAAAGGATGATAAATACTACCTAGGGGACACCGTAGCGGATAAATGGATGGCTCAAGGGTATAAAAACCGGTACGGTGATACCAATTTAACCTATATCCAATGTAATTTTTCGGAAAAGAGGGAAGAAGGGGATATAACCTTTTACACCCCTAAGGAGTTAAAAAACTTTTTACTACAACTTTAAAAGGGTAAGGAGTTTATCCATCTCCCCTTTGGTTCTCTTTTCGGTAACCACAACCAGTAGGGTGTTTTCCATATCGGGATAAAACTTTCCGAGGTCAATTCCGAACAAAAAACCCTCTTTGAGAAGTTTTTTTCTAATTTCTTGAACCTCGGGATGCTTTAGCGGAAATTCCCACAAAAATTGTTCGTTTCTAAATGGATTTTCCCAACCGAGGGAGGTCAACCCCCTATAGAGGTAACGGGCTTTGGCTACCGATTGTTTGGCAACCTCTCTTAAACCCTCCTTGCCAAGAAGGGCTACATAAATTAACGCTCTTAGTAATAGCAAATTCTGGTTGGAACAGATATTAGAGGTTGCCCTTTCCCTTCTTATGTGTTGCTCCCTAGCCTGCAAAACCAGGGTGAATGCCCTTTTACCTTCTAGATCCTCTCCCATTCCTACCAATCTTCCGGGCATTTTTCTCACATACTTTTGACGGGTTGCAAAGAATCCCAAGTAAGGTCCTCCAAAGTATAGGGGATTACCCAATTGTTGTCCCTCTCCTACGACGATATCCGCTCCAAAAAGGGCGGGAGGTTTTAATATGGCAAGGGCTATCGGGTCGGAAACTACTATGAGAGGAACGCCGTATTTTTGGGCCAACTCTCCTATTTCCTTGAGGGGTTCCACAAAACCGAAAAAGTTGGGATACTGAACAGCCAACGCATGGACGTCTTCCTTTTTTAAAACCTCCTGTAGTTCGTTTAGATCGGTAACTCCCCCTTCGGTGTGGGGAATTTCTACCACCTTATCCCTGTAACCGTAAAGGTAGGTTTTTACCACCTGACGATAAAATGGGTGTATTGTGGAAGACAAAACTACGGTGTCCCCCTTTCCCTTTATCGCCCGTGCCATAAGGACGGCTTCCGCCAAGGCACTTGAACCGTCATACATGGAGGCATTGGCCACGTCCATACCCGTAAGTTGGGCTATAACAGTCTGAAATTCAAAAATTGCGGTTAATGTCCCTTGGGATACCTCCGGTTGGTAAGGGGTATAGGTGGTTAAAAACTCTCCCCGTTCTACCAAATAATCCACCGCCGCGGGAATGTAGCGGTCGTAGGCCCCCGCCCCCGCAAATATCGTAAGTTGTTTATTTTTTGCCGCCCAACCTTTAAAGGTCTGCAGAATTTCCGCTTCCGATAGGGGTTGGGGTAGATTTAACCCACCATGGAATAGGAGATTTTTATCTATGTGAGAATAGAGGTCTTGGAAGCTTTTTGCCCCTATTAGTGAAAGCATTTCTTGAGTTTCGTCTGAGGAATGGGGAATATATGCCATAACTTAGAGTTATTTTATGGGCTAAGGGGAGAATTAATTTTTAACCATGAAAAGGTATAAGTATGAAATCACCAAAATATACCGCTTTGAGGCAGGGCATAGGGTTTGGACCCAAGATTTAAGCAAAGGTAGAGGGGCGGAGCTTAGCGGTGGGGTTTGTCCTCCCGAAAATAAGTGCAGGCATCTACACGGTCATAGCTATGTAGTTGAGCTAACCATCGGTTCGGACACCTTGGATGCGGATATGGTTATGGATTTTTACCATCTAAAGAGTGCCATCAAGGAACTTATAGACTACAAACTAGACCACTCTTTCATTATTGATAGAAATGACCCTCTATTTCCCCATCTGGAGAAAATGGCAAAGGAATTCGGCTTAAAGCTTTTTGTGGTAAATTTTGTTCCAACCGCGGAGCGGTTGGCGGAGTTTATATACGGCTACCTAAAGGAGAAATTCCACTCCTCGGGAATTAAAGAGGTGGATATCGTTAAGGTTACCGTATGGGAAACCGCAACTTCCAAAGCCGAATACTGCGGATAGTCTACCTTTCCCTTTTTAAATACTTCGGGTGCCTAAATCTGTCTTGAGAATACCGTAATCGGTTTAAGTGTTATAAAAAGGAAAATCTTAGAAAGGAAAGAGTTGGGTAAAGGCAAGGGAGGCCTTTACAACGGGGGTTACCCAGATACCGAATACTATGGTTAAAAACGCCAACATTCCTATAGCCATTGTGGGAACGAGGAAGGAGGTATCTTTGGGTTTTTCCAACCTTTGGGGTGCTTCCAGGTACATTTCTTTAATAATCCAAAGGTAATAGGCTACCGCAAAGGCGGAGTTGAGAAGTCCTATAAAGGCAAGCCACGCCATTCCCGCATCAACCGCCGCTTGGAAGAGATAAACTTTGGCTATAAATCCCGCGGTGGGGGGCACTCCCGCGAGGGAAAGTAGCAAGATGGTAAATACTAAAGCCATAAAGGGGTTAATCTTTCCGAAACCCCTTAGTTGCTCACGGGTTTTTATACCGTAGTAGTAAATTAGCAGTGTAACCATTAGGAAGGCCCCCGCCTTCATAAGAATGTAAGCAACCGCCTGATATACGATACCCGTTATAGCCAAACCGGAGACGGCGGCTGCAAATCCTACCAGGATATACCCGGCGTGGGCTATAGATGAGTAGGCCAAAATCCTTGCAACGCTTTGTTGTGCCAACGCCAATAGGTTACCTATGGTCATAGTAACGACCGCAAGGAGTGCCAAAAGGATACTCCAATCCTCTTTTTGGAAGCTTAAAGCTTCAAAGAATAGTCTTATTACGGGAATGGCAACTGCACTTTTTGTAATACCCGCTAAATATGCGGCCACCGATGCGGGAGCTCCGGTGTAAGTATCGGGTGCATAAAAGTGGTATGGTGCAAAAGACATTTTGAAACCTATGGCGGACAAAATGGCTATAAATCCAAATACGAAAAATAGAATTCCAAAAGAATCTTCCGCTTGGAAGGCTTTGTTTATTGCGGAAAATTGGAGGTCTCCGGTTATGGCGTAAAAAACTAATATACCGAATAGGAAAAATCCCGTGGATAGAGCACCATTGAAAAAGTATTTGGTGGCCGCTTCGGTGGTTATGGTGTTAAGTCTTGCCATTATCAGATAATAGGAAGGTATGGTCATCAGTTCCATTGCAACCAAAAAGGATACGAAGTTATTTGCATAAAGGGTTAAGATTGCTCCCGAAAGGGAAATTGCATACACACCCAGGATTTCCGCTAAATTGTTTATCTCCTTAAGGGTATTGAAGATTGTTATTAAAACAACCGCACCGGTAAACCATACGAAAATGGTCATTAGGAGACTTACCGTATCGGTTGTAAACAGGTTGGGGTAGATAATATGCCCGTGACCAAACCCGTATAGGAATAATCCACCTGCGATTAAAAAAACGAGTAGGAAGAGGTTTAAAATCCATTCGCGGGAAAGTTTAAAAAGGTTCCCAACTATGGGAACCAAAAGACCGCCAAAAGCCAAAGTTATTATTCCACTGAAAATAATACAGTTCATCCTTTTAACCTCCCAAAATCTTTCCTAAGGTTTGGGTGTAACCGTTAATGAAGTTGAATAGAAGGGAAGGAGCCACACCGAGGAATATAAATAGGGCAACGTAGACCACTAGAGGAAGCTTTTCCACCGTGGGAAGGGGATGGATATGTAGTTGGGAAACCTTTTTGCTCTCCTCACCGTGAAGCATCCTTCTTATAGCCCAGAAGAAGAACCCGGCGGTGAGAACAGCGGAGAAAGGTAACGAGAGGGCCAACCAACCAAATTTGTCAAAGGCGGCGTAAATGGCGGTAACTTCACCGATAAATCCGGCGGTTCCGGGGAATCCCAATGCTCCAAGGGCACCCAATACATAAAGGGTTCCTATAAAGGGAAACTTTCGTAAAAATCCACCGCCTATTTCGGAAATATACCAAGTTCCCGTAATGTGATGTATATAACCCGCAACCATAAACATTAGGGAGATAATAAGGGCGTGGGCCACCATTTCGTATATTGCCGCGCTTATACCCACCGATGTTAAGGTAGCCAAGGCTACCAAAACCAATCCCATGTGGTTTATAGAGGAGTAGGCTACCATTCTCTTGACGTGGTCCTCGTAAAGGGCTTTAAAGGCGGCGTGGAAAACGGTAAGCAGTCCTATTGCCAACATAAGGTAGATGAAATGTTTGGACGCTTCGGGAAATAGTTCTATGTTCCACCTGAGAAGTCCATAAGCTCCCATTTTCAAAAGTAAGCCCGCCAAGATTACCGATATGGGAGAGGGGGCCTGAACGTGGGCATCGGGAAGCCAAGTGTGGAAGGGGACTACAGGCATTTTAACGATGTAACCTATAAAGGCTAACGCCCAAATAACTTTTTGTAAATCCAGAGGAATATTGGCTTGCTTTATAGCAAGAAAGTCAAAGTGGCCGGTTTTAATAAAAATTATCAAAATTGCTAGGAAGAGGAATATAGACGCCAAGTGGGTATATAGAAAGAATTTTACAGCCGCATAAATTCTATTTTCCGCCCCCCAGATACCTATATGGAAAAACATCGGTACCAGGGTGAATTCCCAGAATATAAAGAACCATAGGTAGTTTAGGGAGGCAAAGACTCCTACCATTGCACCCAAGAAGATCAATATTAGGAAGAAGTAGGCTCCCTGCCAATTTATATTCCACGATGAAAGGGTTACAAGAATGGCTATGATTCCCGTTAAAGTTATTAAGGCTATGGATAGGGCATCCACTCCGAGGTGGAGGTTGAAATCCCATTGGGGGAATATGGGGTAAAATTCCTCAAAGGCAAATCCGTGTCCGGGATAGTTAGTCCATAGGTAAAGACCTACGAAGGTTACAAAAATCCCCGCAAAGAGCGAGAGGTATTTAGCTTGCCTTTCAAAGAAGTAAGCAAAAGGTGCGAGCAAAACGGGAAGTATTATTGTGGTCAGCAACATTTTCTATCCTCCTTTAGAGTATTACGAGGTAAAGGTAGTAAAGGACTATTGCACCACTAACAAAAATAGTTAGGTAATGAATTAGGTTACCGGTTTGTATAATTTTAACCTTTTCCCAGGTCCACAGGGCGGTTTTAGCAACCCCATTAACGATATAGTCGTAGACGTTTCTATCAAGCCAGTGGGCGAGCAAGGCTAGGAATTCAACCACAAAGTTTCTGGATAGCCAACGCAGGAGAAAGTCTACAAAAAAGGAGTTGTAGAAAACTTTGTTTAGTGCAGATACGATGGGGTCTTTCATCAGTTCTTCGGTATCAATAGCCCTCTTGTAGTAAATAAGCCAAGCCAAGCCGAAGGCTACCGCCATTAGGGAGAATACCAAAATGGTTAACCCCCAATCGTGGGGAATGTGGGCATGCCGTTCTATAAGGTGAACTATAGATTGATGGAAAATCCCTACCAGGAAAGTTAAAACCGCCAAGACTACCAAAGGTATTAGCATGACGAGGTAAGCTTCCTTTGCACGTTTTGCAATTTCGTTGGGTTCTCCAGTAAAGATTTGGAACCACAATCTAAAACCGTAGTAGATGGTCAATACTGCGGCGGTTAAAACAAAGGCAAACGCTATGGGGTCGCCGCTTAACTTGGCTTCGTGAACAATCCACTCTTTGGAGAAGAATCCGCTTAAGGGAGGTATGCCCGCTAGGGAAAGTAAAGCTATAAGAAATAGTATTGCGGTATAGGGCATAAATTTCCTAAGTCCGCGGATTTTAAAGGCATCTTTTTCGTGGGTAAAGTGGATAACGTTACCTGCGGATAGGAACATTAGTGCTTTAAAGGTCGCATGGGAAACTAGGTGAAAAATACCTGCGGCCAAAGAACCGGCTCCCAATCCGACGAACATAAGTCCAAGGTTTTCCATTGTTGAAAAAGCGATTATCTTTTTAATTTCCCTGTGAACCATGGCTCCGAGAACCGCTATGAAAGCGGAAATCGCACCGATTGCAAGCACCACATATAGAACTCCCGAATAAGTGTAAAAGTCAAATAATCTACCTACCAAGAAAACACCCGCATTGACCATTGTTGCGGCGTGAATTAACGCGGAAACGGGTGTGGGACCTTCCATAGCGTCTAGTAGCCACGGGAACAGCGGGAATTGGGCCGATTTTCCTATGGCTCCTCCGAACATTAAGAGTGCGGAAACGGCCGCTATAAATAAAGGTATTCCTGCTGTTTCCGCAAGATGGTTGATTTCGACAACTTTTAGGCTCCCGCTATACCACCAGAGAAGCACTATTCCGGCCAAGAAGAATCCGTCGGCAAATTTTGTCATAAGGAAAGCTTTCAAACCTGCATCGGCGGCACTGTTTTTGTAATACCAATAAGAGATAAGTAGGTAAGAAGCCAATCCCATAAACTCCCAGAAGATAAACATTCCTATTAGGTTGTCCGATACGGTGAGTCCTAGCATAGAACCTATGAAGAAGGTAACCTTCATGAAGAACCTATGGGGACTTTCGTCGTGTTCCATGTAACCGCGGGAGTATATAACTATAAGAAACCCTAAGAGTGCCGCCATTGCGTAAACTACTGTGGACATTCCGTCAACGTAAATTCCGAAGGGAACCTCTACCCCTCCGAAATTAAACCAGGTGAAGGAGTGTTCAAATTTAGCTCCCCCCGCCACCTGCAGGGCGGTTAACAATGCTACTAATGCGGAAAAACCTGTAACCGCCAGAGATAAATACCAAGAGAACCATTTATTGGTGTAGTGACTTATAAACCAAATGATTGGTGCTCCAAAAATCGGTAGCAACACCGACAAGTAAATTAGCCACTCCATCTTTACCACCTCAGGTTGTTTATTTTTTCGGGGAAGGTGATACTATATTTACGGGCAAGGATTATTAGCAAGGTCAAACCTACCGCTACTTCAAGAGCCGCCAACGCTATTGCGAAGAAAGCCAAAATAACTCCGTCCGCCCCGTGTTGGGTGGCAAAGGCTGCCAATCCTACATTTGCCCCGTTTACGATAATTTCTATGGAGATTATCATCTTTAAAATAGACTTTCGGGAAAGCAGTCCGTAAACCCCTATCGCCAATAGCGATACCGCCACAAGCAGAAACCAGAGCATAGGTTCTTGGGTGAATTGCATCCTATTCCTCCCCTTGTAGTTTTTTGGAAAGTAGGTAGTAAGCACCGAAAATAATCCCCACCGCGGTAAAACCCAATGGAATCACCAATAAAGCGTATTTTTCAATAAACACGTTACCGAGTTCCTGAAGGCTTATATTCAAATAAGGTTTGGTATTAAGTCCGGTCCATATAGAGGCTATTACACCGGTGATAAATATAGCAATCGCTACCCCTGCGGCCAATTTGCTTTCCTTTTTTTCCTCTTCCCTTTCGCCTATAGTGAGAATTGTAAATAGCACCAGAATTGCAACTCCACCCGCGTAAACCGCCAGCTGAAAGGCCCCCAATAGAGGAAAACCTAAGGAAAAATAAAACAGGGCTATTTCCGTTAGTAGCGTGGCGAAGGCCACCAAAACCCATATAAAGTTGGTTAGTTCTATAGCCGCTATTGCGGTTGCAATAACTATTAAAAAGAGAATGGTAAAGTAAAGGAACATTATTTACCCTCCTTCTGTTGCTTTTGTTTTTGTAAGTCCTTAATCACAAGTGGGTTTTTGGTAATATCTCCTACCGGTTTAGCCCACAGATCGTCTATTAGAGGGGTAAGTTCAACCTCTTCCACTATCATCTCGTATTTCTCCGTTAGATATATAGATTTCTCCTTGGTAGGGCAGGCATCTTCGCAGAGACCGCAATAGCAACACCTTCCTAAATTCACCGTAGGCATAGCCCTGGGTCTTTTAAGTCCGGTGGGAACCATAATAATAGCCCCTATGGGGCAAGCCCTTTCGCAGGCGTAACAACCTATGCAAGTTTCGGCATTGATGAAATGTTTTCCCCTAAACCTTGCCGGTTTCTTCGGTCTACTTTCGTGAAAGTATGTAGTATCTTTGGGTTTGGTCGCCCTGGATGCTACTAAAACTATTTTTTCCAAAATTTTATTTAGCATAATCCTTACCTCCTTACAACGCTTTTATAACCAGTATGAAAACAATGTTCAGTAGTGCCAACGGAACCAGTATGTTCCAAGTAAATTTGATGAGTTGGTCCAGCCTAATACGTGGGGTGGAAGCTCTTATCGCAAAAGCCAAGTAATATACCGTAAATATCTTTATTAAGAACCATACCCAACCGGGGAGGAAAGGTCCTTTAAATCCACCTAAAAAGAGGGTTACGGTCATTGCCGCCAATACGAAAATTTCCAAGAATTTAGCACCAGCTAAAAGTAGGTAACCGACTCCCGTATACTCGGTAAGGAAACCGTAAACAATTTCCTGTTCCGCTTCGGGTATGTCAAAGGGAGGTCTGTCCGCAACTATGAGAATTGCCACCAGAAATATTACGAAACCCACCAAATTAACGAGAAAACCTATAAGGTCAAATTTTTGAACTATTTCAACGTAATTGAAAGTTCCATACCAAAGGGCTACCGAAAGACCCGCCAACCACAAAGGAATTTCACCGGAAATTAGCTGGTTTATAACTCTAATACCTCCTATGAAGGGATATTTACTCTTGGAAACCCATCCCGCAAAAAGGAATATAGCCGGTAGAGACGTAAGTAGTGCCAAGGAAATAACCAAGTCGTAAGGAGTGGAAACTATCCAGAGAGTTTCCGAATAAGGGATAAAGGCTGCTACCAATGCCACCATAAAGAAGGCAACGGCGGGAACTACCAAAAATAGGAGCTTATCCGCTTCCCTGTGAATTATTACCTCTTTTTGGAGGATTTTAAATATATCCGCCACCGTTTGCAAAAGTCCATAGGGACCAACGTAGTAAGGACCAGTTCTACCGTGCATATCGGCAACCAGTTTCCTTTCAAGGTAAAAGGTTGCAAATATGACCAGCAGTAGGAAAGTTAATCCCGGAAAAACCAGGGTTTTAAAAAGTATCCACCCCCAATCCATTTTTAACCCCTCCTTATCTGTCCAAATCTCCGTGGCAGATGTAAAGGCTTGCAAATATTGTCGCCAAGTCCGCCAACTTGTGACCGGGAGCAATGTATTCCAGAGCCCAAATGTTCATGAACGAGGGGGCAGAAATTTTAACCCTGTAAGGTTCCGTTCCCCCATCGCTTACTACGAAATACTCTATACCTCCCCTAGCCCATTCTACCGCGGAAAAGGTTTCGCCCGCTTTTATCTTTTTGGGTACCCTGACCTTCCATTTGTCCCCTTCGGGCATTCCTTCCATTGCCTGTTTGATAATCTTTACCGATTCCTCTATTTCCTCAAGGACTACCAAAAACCGGGCGTAGGCATCTCCCTCTTCCTTTACGACTACATTGAAGTTAAAATCCTCGTAGGAGCTATAAGGGTAGGTTTTTCTGTAATCGTAAGCCACTCCCGAAGCCCTTGCAACGGGCCCCCTTAGACCCAATTTGTAAACCAGCTCTTTGGGTATAATTCCCACACCCTTGTACCTTTCAACCAATGTGGGGTTATCTTTAAATACCTCTTTGTATTCGGGCCATCTTTTTTCGGTTTCCTTTATAGCCTTTTTAAGTAATTCCATGTCCTCTTTTGTGGGTTCAAATCTAACTCCACCGGGAACTATGGCGGCAGTTGATATTCGGTAACCCGAGTAGTGTTCCAAAAAGTCTAGATAAAACTCCCTGAGAGAGAGAACCCACATCATTGGTGTAGCAACTCCTAAGGCTCCAAACATTCCTCCCACACCTATGAGGTGGGAAACTATTCTTCCTACTTCCGCCAGTATTACCCTGAAATATTCCACGTTTTTGGGAACTTCCACTTCGGCCAGTTTTTCTATCGCTAAAGCCCAATTTAAGATAGTTCCCAAGTCGTCTATGAAACAAATCCTTTCAACATTAACCACCGCATTTTCCCAAGTTCGGTATTCCAACATTTTTTCCATGTTACGGGTTACGTATCCGGGGTCGTTTTCAACCTTTACTATGGTTTCCCCGTCAAGCCAGACTTTAATCCTCATAGGCCCCGATGCGGGGTGTTGCACACCCCAGTTTAAAACCATTAAGTCGCCTTCTTTACCTATCGGTTCGGTTATTATTTGTGCCCCTTTATACATAGCAAAACCTCCGTTTTATTTCCTATGGGGTTCGGGAATGTAAGATTTCCTCAGAACCCATCTACCTTGTAGGGTATCGTCCAATAGCAGCGGCTTTAGTCTGGGATGTCCTTTGAAGAAAATACCAAATTTTTCCCACTCTTCCCTTTCGCAGGCTTCTAAGGAGGGATAAATATCGTGTAGGGAATCTATTTCGGGATTGTCTAAAGGAATTTCGGTTTTAATAAGAATCCAAATCCTTTCTTCCACATTCTCAAAAAAGTAATTAAGTTCCAATCCCCTACCCTTGGGCGAGTAATCCACCGGAGCCAATGTATGGAAAAAGTCAAATCCATTTTCCTTTAAAAGTTTTGCAACTTCCCTAATATACTCCGGTTTTATCTTAAAGAGATAGGTTTTAGCCGTGTGGTTTTGGGGGTATTCTTCCGCTTCCACCCCAAAGTAACTTTTCATTAACTTTACAAAATTTTCAAAACCCATAAAACCCCTCCTGCGGGAAAAATTGAGAAGAAAGGTAAAGAGAAACCATTACGGATAACAAGTTTTATCCTCCGACAAAGAAAGGTTGTTGCGACAGTAAAGGATTCTTTTCCAATTCCTGTTTGAGAATTTCTTTCCAAGTTCCCTCCCTTTCTGCACGGGCTTCCCTCTTTTCCCTAATAATCTTCTTCATTTCAAGAAGGCCTTCCAGTATGGCTTCGGGGGTTGGAGGGCATCCGGCTACGAATACATCGGGAGGCAATATTTCGGGAACGTTGGTAACAACCGAAGTGGAGTCGTAATAGGGTCCACCATCAAATGCACAGGAACCTATGGCGAATACGTATCTAGGTTTGGGCATCTGGTCGTAGGTCATTAAAAGTACGGGGAGAACCTTTCTTGATATCAATCCTGTAATAACTATAAAGTCAGCCTGACGGGGGGAGGGAACCGGCATAAAACCGTAACGTTCCCAGTCAAATCTGGGACCCATAAGCGCCAATATCTCTAATGAACAACATCCGGAACAGTAGTGGACCATCCAGGGGCTGTTAGCCCTAGCCCAACCGAAAAAGTCAAGAAACTTGGTCAACATATTTTTTACCTCCTATAATGTGCCAGATAGCGAGGAGAAGCGGTATTACAAAAAGTAAATAAATCCAGATAGCCTGTCCATTAGTTATCGCTTCCAAAGCGATAAACATTCCAACCATATCCATAACTAGGAACAGAATTCCGAAAAAGTAGTATCTGAAGTTGGATTTCTTTGGTAGGGGCCCTTCGGGAGGAACAGCGCATTCGTAGGGAACGTGTTTGGCTACCGATTCCCCTTTTGGTGCATATAGCAAAGCTATCACCCAAAAGAGTACAGCCGTAGCCAGAAGGGCAACCACAAAAGTTATAAAAGCCGCTAGCATGGCCTAACCTCCGAAAAAGAAATCGCTAATTTTCTTATATTGCTATATTTCAAAACGCAATAAAACTTTTAATAAGTGTTTTTTTGGAAAGTAAAAGCTTACACTATGACTTTTGTCGGGTTTCTTTCTTATAGTAAAGAACGGGAAAAGAAAAAATTTTTAAAAAAAAGTGGGGTGAAACCGTTCCAAGCTCCGCAATTGGGAGAAGTTCATTTGTTACGTTTCTTACGGCGGGCTTCTTGCCAGATTTTTTTACTTTCAACGGCTTCCTTTTCAACTTCAAACCAAAGATCGTTAGGTTTATCTTGGGCGGTGGCGGGGGGGGCGGTATCTTCCACTTGAACCAGAGTTCCCGGTTTGGGGCAAGCCCTCACACACTCTCCGCAATAAATACATAAATAAGGGTTATAGTGGAATATCAATCTCTTGGAACCGTCTTCGGGATAGGTAAAGATGATAGCTCCGGGAGGGCACACCATTTCACACTTTTTGCAATAGATACAGGTTTCCTCGTAATACTTAATAAGGCCCCTATATTGCTTAGGTTTTTCCGTTCCTTCCGGTAAAGTTGCCGGTTTGGAAAAGAGATTTTTTAAAGAAAAAAGAAACATTTTAAACATCTTCTTTCCTCCTAACGGGCGCTGCAAGATAGGCAGGGATCAAAGCTAATAGTTATATCGGGAACAAAAGCGTAAGGTTGGTTGTAATAAAGCTCTTTCATGACCGGTATAACGCTAAAGGTTGGGGTTTTAATTCTCAACCTTTCCAGTACCGATTTTCCGTTACCTTTTACGTAATAAAGAAGTTCTCCCCTTGGTGCTTCCCACCTTATAAGGGCTTCACCTTTAGGATTGCCTTTTACTTTTACTTTTATATCCCCTTCGGGGAGATTGTCTATGGCATTTTTTAGCACCCTTATAGAGACCAAAGTTTCATCCAGACGGACCATGTTCCTAGCCCATACATCTCCCTCTTGGTAGAGAACCATTTTATAATCCAACTCCTTATAGGGAAGGTATTCAAATTCAACCCTACAGTCGGTCGCCAGTCCCGAGGCCCTCGCTACGGGTCCCACTGCATTATATTTTTGGGCCATTTCAAGTGTAATAACCCCAATTCCCTTCCACTTCTTTTGGAGGGTATAATCTCTTTCAAAAATCTCTTTAAGTTCGTAAAGTCTTCTTTCAAGTTCATCCAAACGCGGTTTTAAGATTTCGTAAACCTCCTTTGTAAGGTCTCGGTTTACCCCTCCTATTGTGCTATAGTCGGCTTGAATTCTATTTCCGGTTAGGATTTCTAGACACTCCATAACGAATTCCCTATCTCTCATCACCCTCATGAAAAGGTTTTCGTATCCCGCCGCTTCGCTTAGGTGGGCAATGGCAAAAAGATGGGAGTGAATTCTATCCATTTCGTGGACGATAATTCGCAGATACTTAGCCCTCTCGGGAATTTCTATATCCATAAGGGATTCTATTGCCATACAGTATGCAGTGGCTTGGGATACGGCACATAATCCGCATACACGGGCTACCACATAGGGAACTTGGGTGTATTTATAGCGGGTCATACAGGCCTTTTCAATACCCCTGTGAACATATCCAAAATCAACCGAGACACTTTTAATTATCTCGTTCTCCGTGGTGAATATAAACCTTATAGGTTCGGGGATAGCTATATGTTGACTACCAAAGGGGACGACAAATTTTTTACCCATTTTTCACCTCCTTCCTCAAAGGGGCTTGGGGAGAGTCGGGCTCTAGGAATATACCCCCCTTTGTTCCCTCTACATTCACCCCTAATAGGTCTTTTAGTTCCTCTTCCGCTATCCAGGCGGAGGGTATTATGTCTCTAATAGAAGGAATAGTTTGGTTGTAGTCTATTTTTAGGGAAAAAGCCTTTACCTTTTTACTTTTCCCGTAAGCGGCGAAGAAATACTTTATCTCTATCCCGTCCCCTACATCGGTTCCATTTATGGTTATAAAGTGCCACTCTTCGGGTTTGTAGAACCTCTTTATAGCCTCCCTAAGTTCGGAAAGGGAAACTTGTATCTCTTCAAAATTTTTCATTTCTCATCCTCCTCAATGACTAATCTCTCGGAGTATTTTTCCTCCAACTTGCTTATAATCTCCCTACGGTCTAAGGTTTCAACATCGGGAATCTCTTTAAGAACCTTGGGGACTTCCACTTTCTCTTTTTGTTTCCTTTCCCAAATTTCTATTGCTTTTTTTATCCCTTCAATGATATTTTCGGGTCGGGCTGCACATCCGGGAATATAAACATCTACGGGAATAAATCTATCTATTCCATTTTCGACATTGTACATATGTCTGAAAACTCCACCGGTGCAGGCACAGGCTCCTACCGCAACTACCACCTTGGGTTCGGGCATCTGCATATAGAGACGGAGAAGGCGGGCTCTCGCCCTTTTAGTAACCGGGCCTGTAACTAGGAGAATGTCCGCCTGTTTGGGGTTTCCTTTATTAATAATTCCAAATCTTTCCAAGTCGTATTTGGGACCTAAGCAGGCCATTATCTCTATATCGCACCCGTTACAACTACCGGTGTTATAGTGAAGTATCCAAGGAGACTTCTTTCTAAACTTTTTAAAAAATCCGAACATTGCCCTTACCTCCAAATAGCAACCCAAAAGATGTTAAACGCCGCCAAAGGAAGTAGAATTCCCCATGCAAACTTCATCATGTAGTGAATAGTCAAACGGGTTGTGGCGTTATCCAGTAGCCAAACGAATAAGAAGGTTGCAGCTACCAATAGCGCTCCTAATAAATAGTTGGAGCCTCCAAAAAGGAACACTATTACCCCTATGAAAATATATTCCAGCCACTTGGCGGTATAAACCGCTTCATAAAAAAGCCCGCTGTATTCTATTTCTGCCCCGCCAATAATTTCCTGGTGGGCTTCCGATATATCAAAGGGGGAACGTTTCAACAATATAGGAACCGTAAGAACTAAAGCACAGAATAGCAAAGGCATCTGGAGGATAGGTACTGTATTGGAAGTTAAAATCCCTTCAATATTCCAAGAACCCGTTGATAGATAGAGGGCTATAGCCGCAAAAACCAATATAGGTTCGGCGGCTAATATATGGGCAAGTTCTCTCAACGCACCCATTACGCTATAGGGAGACTTAACGCTAAATCCACCGGCTGTAAAGAATAGCAATGCCAATACGTGGAGAAATATCGCAATAAGGATATTAGGTCCAATAAGGAGGGCAAATACGGCAAACCATGCGGCTACAAAGAATGCTATTCCCATTAAGCTATGAAAGGAATGCACCTGTAAGGCTCTTTTGTCCGTCAACTTGAAAAAGTCATAAAAAGGTTGAAGAATAGGAGGTCCCTGTCGATTTTGCATGCGGGCTTTGAACTTCCTCTCCAATCCGTAAATCAATCCCCCGATAATAGGGGATAGTAAAGCGAAGGTGAAAAGGATACCCTTCATTGTTCTACCCTCCTTTTAAAGCATTCCTCCCCCGATAACCAAAACAAGGACAAAAAGGGCTAGGGATATACTTTCAAAGTAGGTACTAACTTTGTTTAAACAGACCATGTTATAAGTGCTAATTCGGGGTTTTACAGGCTCTCCACAAGAATATTCAGCGGTTCTATCCGTTTTGAAGTGGATGTAATGGGCTATTATCGGGAAAAATACCACAAAGAAGAATGCTATGATTATCTGCCAGAAGGGTAGTTGTAAGTTCTTTATACATACGCTTAAACCTTCGCAGAAGGGGGGTATGTAACCAATTATTGATTGGGTTATGGGAGCAAAGAAGTATACCAAGAATGTGTTAATAAATAGCGTTGCTATCAGTATAAGAACTACATAAATAACATTGGGAATGGTATATAGACTCGGCAGTTTCTCTATTTTTACCCTAAAGCTTTCCTCGTCGCGGTTAATTGTTAGACCGAGAATTTTTAGATAAAGAACGGTCAAGATAGCACCACCTATAGCCAAGATTGCAACGGTGATAATATAGGAAGCCTTGCTTAACAACTCCGACATTTCGGAAATCATTAACCATTTGGCTACAAACATTGCAAAGGGAACCATAGTCATGCTAAGGAAACCTACCAATATGAAGAAAACTGTTAGAGGAGCTTTGTTGATAATGTGCTTGAGGTCGTAAATAGTTTTCGCGTGATATCTCTTTTCCAAAACTCCCGCTTCCAAAAAGAGCAGTGCCTTGGCAACGGCGTGGAAAGCTATAAGCATTAGGGCAACGGTAATTGTGATGGGGGTGCCGATGGTACCCGCCAACATCATTAGGGAAAGTAGAGAGATGGTGGAATAAGCGAGTATTCTTTTAAAGTGGGTTTCGTTTAGGGCTAAGAGTGCGGTTACCACGAAGACAAAACCGGTAAATACGACTATAAGCTTTGCCAACAGGGTCCCTTTTATAAAGGGAGAGAGACGGAGAATTAAATAGGGGGCAACCTTAACCATTGTTGCGGAGTGTAAAATAGCGCTAACCGGTGTGGGGGCAACCATTGCTCCCAACAACCAACGGTGGAAAGGCATTTGGGCACCCTTTACCAAGGCGGCCGCGCTTAAAAATGCTAATGGAAAGAGAGCCAATTGGGTATGTTCCCCGAATTGGGAGAAGTGGGTAATTCCGTATTTGTGAATAGCAAATAGTAGAGCAAGCAAAATGGTAATACCACCTATTTGGTTCATCCAAAGGGCTAAAAGGGCGTTATTTACGGAAACCGTATCTCCTCTAAAACGGATGAGAAGATAAGATGCCAAAGTGGTAGTTTCAAAGAGTGCGAAAAACCATTCAATGTTATTCACACTCACTATGAAATTCATAACTCCGAGAAACCAAACCAATATAGCTACGAATTCTCCTTCCCTTACTGGATTTTCATCTTGCATATACCTCGTGGCGAAAAGGGTAATTAGCGAACCTACGAAGCCTACGATTAAATACATAAACACCGTGAGTTTGTCAATGTAAATATTGGGAACTTCCGAATGGGGTCTTATAAGTACCACCCACGAGAGCAAGAAAATCTGAATAACCGCTAGAACCGATACTAGGGGGTTTCGGTTTTCTATACCCTGTTTGAAGAAATAAAGTAGTAGGCCGTAGTCATAAACCAATAGTAACCAATCTACAAGGTGAGGGGGGTGCAAGGTTATTGGATTATTCACGCTAAACCATAGGTGTAACCCTATAATGGTTAGAATTACGAAATTTAACACCGTGAGGAAAACCGACACCCTGTGGTTGTTTAATACATAAATTACCAACGCCGAAATCCAAGGTAGTAAAATAGACGCAAGAATTTCCGCGGCTATCATAGGCTACCTCCGATGGGGACTTTTAGAAATCTCCGTTGATATGATATATCCGAATGTTAAAAATTCGCTAATTAGTATATAACTATTTCTCGATATTTTAGGTCAACTATATGAAAAAACTATCTTCTTTTAAAATCCCGTATAACGGGTAAAAGAGGCGAAAGTAGGGGCGGAGGAAACCTCGCATCTTTGAGACGGAACTCTTCTTCACCTTACCAGTTCTTTATACCACTCTTTCAGAATTTCAAATTGCCTATGGGTGTTGTATTCGTCGGTATCCATGGGGGATTTGAAGAAGAAAGCCAATTCTTTAACCACTCCCTTTAATCCTTTTTTCTTAGCCAGCAATAGGAATCTGGCTATATCCAAAACAAGCGGAGCGGCCACGATGGCATCTATAGCGTCCCAGATAAAGTAGAATTTCATTTTTGTTCCCAAAAAACCCTCGTAGTGGATAAAGTCCAAAGCCGTTTTATTGTCCTGTAAAGAGGGGAAGTAATTTATTTCGGTTATCGTGTAAGGATAATAACCAAGTATTTTTCCTACAACTTTATCTTTGGAGACTATTTTACTTTCCCTGTTTCGTTTGTGGGCTAAAACTTTACCATCTAGGTCTCCGAGAATGTTGTATCCCATCCATCCCAAAACTTTTAGGTTTCTGTAGGCAAACATCGGTGCCAATGTAGTTTTAACCAGAGTTTCGCCTGTTTTTCCGTCATTTCCAGCGTGAGGAACACCGACTTTTTCCGCTAACTCTTTGAGGGCGGGCAAAGAAGAACCTACACTGGGAGTGAAATTTGCATAAGGTATGCCTCTTTTAAGGGCTACATAGGCGTATAGCATAGAAGCGCTAATTTTGTCTTTTCTGTCTTCCTCTAGGGCTTTTTCAAAACCTTCCAAGGTAGAATGGTATTCGGGATCAAAAGGCAATAAAGGTTCGGTGGATGCAACGTTTATCGCAACGGTATCCTCATCCGCAAAATTACCGATATCTTCTTCCAATCTTTCTACAATCTCTCTGAGGGTAAAACCCTCTTCCTCCAATGTGTTTACCGGTTTAAGATCTTCTAAAACTCCCTCACCGCAATTTATAGCGGTTCCCTTTTTTGCCTTAATATTTTCTAAATCCCCTTTAAGTTGTTCCAAAATTCTCCTATCAAAGTGGTGATTGAGTTCCCAATGTTCCTCCGTTATTTGATAAAGATTTTTGTCTAAACTCCTTATGTCGTGACCGCCGAAATCAAATTCAAGGGGTGCAAAATCCTTAAGTTTTTTAAAGTAGGAAAGCTCCGATACGAGACCGGTAGTATCGGAAAGTCCCCTTCTTATAGCCCTCTCTCCTACTATTGCGGTTGAACCTACTATCCCGTAAATCCCAAAAAGCCATAGTTTCATTCCGTAACCTCCAGAGTGGAGTTCTATTGTATTGGCAAAAAATTTTTATATAGATAGAGAACTTTATAAAGCTTTTATAAAAAAAAATACACTACCTTTTATAAATTTATAAATTAAAAAGGCCAAATTTTTGCCAAAAAACGGGTGAACCAACCGGGGGAAGAAGCGTCAACCATATACCCTTTACCGTCGTAAATAATTTCCAAATTGGCTATCCTTGAGGAGGGAACCGAGTTATCGGGACCTATATCCTCGGGACGAACTATACCCCTTAAAACAATCCTGTGTCCCGCCTCGTTTAGATAGATATAGCGGGAAGCCTCTATTAGTAAATTGCCATTTGGGTATACCTTCTTTACATAAGCGGCTAAACGGGTTGATAAAACTCCTCTCTGCTGGGTTGAACCCCCGTATTTAGAACCCGATTGATACTGCCAATAAACACCTAAATTCTGAAGGGTTTTAGGGTGCACACCGAAGAAGGAGGCGACCGCATTATTAACTTGGTGTTGTTGTCCCGTTTGGGTGGCCAATTTTTGGACGGCATCTATACTCTCGTAAACCACTATATAAACGATGTCCCCTTTTCGGTAAGCCTTAACATCGCCGTATAGGTTAAAGTAGGGGTTGTAAAGGGAGTTAGCTCTTGTTACCGTTATTTCGGCTTCATTTAATTTATAAGAATTTGGAGTAGTTACCGTTTTTTCGTATTCCTTTAAAACTTTATCCTTTTGTGGAGGGGGAAGCTGTCTAGGGGGAGGTGCACAGGCTATAAAGCTTAAACTAATAAAGCTTAACAATAACCGTATTTTCATCTTTTAATCTCCCAAAAAAAATTTTTTTACCCCTTTTTACCCTAACCTTGCCACCCACCTTTGCATAATCCAGCAGTTTTCCGTAGGTTTCAATTGTAAGTGGTCCTTTAACAAAGATAATCTTCACCCTCTTTCCGGGGGCTATTTTTTTTGTGGTAACCATAGAGGGTTTTATTTCCGTTCCCTCTTTTATCGGTACTTTGGCCACTTTACCCACCGGCGAAGGAAAGTTTCTTAAAGGACCTTGGAAGGGTTTTTGAGTCCATCTTATGTCACTTTCGGCGATAATCTCTCCCGCTTTTATATCCCTAACCGCTACGGGAACTCTAATTAACCTTTCCACCTTTAGTGGAATTCTCTTTATCCTTCTTAAGGTAGTAGCCTCCAAAATGTCCAAAAAGTAGGAATTGTTTTCCTTTGAAACTTCAAAGATATAGCCTTTGTCGTTTAGTCTTATAGAGTCACCATAAAAAATGATACCCTTTAGATAAAGATGTTTATCTATTTTTTTAAGTTCTCTCTCGGCTATTTTGATAAGCTTCCCCTTAGAAAGAACGAGGGCAAAAATTTCCGCGCTAAAAATAAAGAGAAAAAGGAAGAAATTAAGGACGTAAGTTAGCGGCAGTTTTAAGCATTTCATCACCAGCCCTTATAGCTTTGGCGTTAAATTCGTAAGCCCTCTGGGCGGTTATTAAATTAATCATCTCTTCTACGATATCAACATTGGACGCTTCGAGAAAACCTTGGCGAAGTATTCCCAAACCTTGGGTTCCCGGATTGGCCTCTATGGGATCGCCCGAAGCATCGGTTTTGATGTATAGGTTATCCCCTATCCTTTTTAATCCCGCGGAGTTTATAAATTTAACCAAGGTAATCCTTCCCAATTCGGTGGTGGTGTTGTCGTCTAGAATAGCTACCACTATACCGTCGGGGGAGATAGAAATTTGAATTGCGTTAGGCGGAATTGTTATTTGGGGAGAAAGGGGATATCCCATTGCGGTAACAATTCTTCCGTCTTTATCCAATTTAAAGTTTCCATCTCTGGTATAGGCTTCCGTTCCATCGGGAAGGAGGATTTTAAAGAAACCGTCACCATCTATGGCTATATCAAGTTGACGATCGGTTTTTATTAAATTTCCTTGGGAAAAAATTCCGTAAGTTCCCGCTATGCGGGTTCCCAAACCTACCTGTTTACCGGAGGGGTTTTGAGTTGTATCGGAAGTGGGAACTCCCGGTTGCTCCACCGTTTGATATACCAAATCTTGGAATGCGGGTCTCATTTTTTTATATCCGGTGGTATTAACGTTGGCTATATTATTGGAAATAATGTCTATATTTTCCTGTTGGGCGGTCATACCCGTGGCGGCGGTCCAAAGTGCTCTAAGCATCCTAAAAAAGAATTCTAACCTCAAAATAAGGTAATTAATGGCAAAAATAACCCCTTTTGAAAAATTTACCAAGGATTACGAAAATTGGTTTGAAAAAAACTTTTACCTATACCAATCGGAGTTAAAGGTCCTAAAACTCCTTTTGGAAGAGATAGCTTTTGAAAAAGCCCTAGAGATTGGAGTTGGAAGTGGAAGGTTTGCAAAACCCTTGGGGGTTAAATTTGGGGTGGACCCCTCCCCGAAGATGGTTAAAATAGCCGCCAAAAGGGGAATAAAAGTGGTTTTAGGGGAGGCGGAACATCTGCCCTTTAAATCCGAAACATTTGACCTGGTTTTAATGGTCACGACTATATGTTTCGTTGAAAACCTACCACAAAGTATCGGTGAAACAAATAGAGTTTTAAAAAAGGGGGGCTACTTTTTGGTAGGTTTCGTTGATAAAAATTCCCTTCTCGGAAAACTGTATGAAAAGAAAAAGAATAAAAGCAGGTTCTACAAGGAAGCTAAATTTTTCTCTTCGGAGGAAGTAATAAAGATAACGGAAAAAAACTCACAGATGGTATTTTTAAAGGCTAAGCAGACTATTTTTGGAAGTGAAAATAAGCTTTACCCCGTTTTAGAAGGTTTAGGAAAGGGAAGCTTTGTCGGTCTCCTATTTAAGAAATATTAAATAAAATACTTATACAGACGGTGAGAAAAAGCTCGCTCGGATTATAATGATTTGTCTTAGAAGCTCTAACCAACGGGGGGAAAAAGAATGGAACATGTAACCTATAGCCACGTCGGTTTCGGAATTTTGGCTATGGCCATAGCATTGGGAGTTTTATACCTTTTCAAAGAACCTAAAGCTATATGAGACGGGAGGAATTTCCAAAGAGGAACTTCAACTTTCGGAAAGCTCCCTAAAAAGGGCTGCAGCCCAATATATGCAAACCCTACCAAAGTTTCTTTGAAAGCCAAACCCTTATGGGTGAACCAACTTTTAGATGTGAAAAGTTTTACC
>DTXZ01000057.1 GCA_012962155.1 Aquificales bacterium | reverse complement strand
TAATTCTATTCTGTTTAACAAAGTGTGATAATTCTATTCTGTTTAACAAAGTGTGATATGGCTTTAATGTATTTTGATTCCAACTCCAATCTGTATTCAAGGCTGTGTAAAGTATGTCGGAAATAATTTTCCCTAAAGGGATTTTCTTCTCCACAACTAGGTTAGTCCAATAATTTATACCCTCGGGATCGTCAGAAAACCTTTTATTAAAAAGGTTTTTGTACAATGTATATATTGCGGATAGAATTCAGCAAAGAGGTTATTCTTTTCGGCCAAGAATTTAACGGTTGACAGCATATATTCCGACAACCGTGCAGCAGATAAATTGTATTAGTTTACTAAACTTTCCCAATATTTCAAACCTTCCCCTTCAGGTAGGCGCCCAAACAGTGCTATATACAAACCAATTAAAACTTGTTTAACCTCCATAAACTGTTAATAGAAAATTTGCGGTCTAAAACCCCGTATCACAAGGTAGAATAGGCAGGAGTAGGGGCGGAGGAGTTCACATAGATATATACCTATCAAAAAAGTTTGCTATATATTTCCCTATTGCGGATGGAAAAGAGGTGCTGCTTTTGCGGATTAAGGGAAAACGAGGTTGATTTCCTCATAGAGGGGCCCCAAGGAAATTACATATGCGACCGCTGTGTGGAAGGGTGTTATAACATCCTAAAGGAGTATAAAGAGGAAGAGAAAAAGCCCTTACCTAAGGAGTTGGAGTTTCTACCCACCCCCCAGAGGATAAAGGAAATATTAGACCAATACGTGGTTGGACAGGAAAAGGCGAAAAAGATTCTTTCGGTGGCGGTCTACAACCACTATAAAAGGATACTTCAGAAGGAAAGGGGCGAAGGCGACGTAGAAATAGAAAAGTCCAACATACTCCTTATAGGTCCCACCGGTAGCGGTAAAACCCTTTTGGCCAGAACTTTGGCAAAAATATTAAACGTTCCCTTTGCCATAGCGGATGCAACCTCTTTAACGGAAGCGGGATATGTGGGAGAGGACGTAGAAAACATCCTGGTTAGACTCCTGCAAAATGCGGATTACGACGTTGAAAGGGCACAAAAGGGTATCGTTTACATAGACGAGATAGACAAATTAGCCCGTAAGAGCGGTAAAAACCCCTCCATAACGAGGGATGTGAGCGGGGAGGGAGTTCAGCAGGCTCTCCTTAAAATAGTTGAGGGGAGTTTAGTAAATGTTCCCCCTCAAGGGGGAAGAAAACACCCTAACCAAGAATTTATACAGATAGACACCAGCGACATTCTCTTTATAGCGGGCGGAGCCTTTGTCGGTTTGGAAGACATTATTAAGCACCGAATCGGAAAGAGTGCGGTAGGTTTTGAGGCGGATGTAAGGAAGTTGGACGAAAGCGAAGACCTATTAAAGCTGGTTACCATAGACGACCTTATAGAATTCGGAATGATTCCCGAGTTTCTGGGAAGGTTTCCCGTAATAGCCACCCTAGACCCCCTAAAGGAAGAGGATTTGGTAAGGATACTCGTAGAACCCAAAAACGCCATAATAAAGCAATACCAAAAGCTTTTGGCTATGGACGGGGTCCAGTTGGAATTTACTGAAGGGGCGCTTAAGGAAATCGCCAAGGAAGCTATAAGGAGAAAAACCGGGGCAAGAGGTCTTAGGGCTATCGTTGAGGAGATAATGACCGACGTGATGTTTGAAGTTCCCTCCCGTAAAGATGTCGCAAAGGTTATTATTGACGAAGAGGTTGTAAAGGGATTAAAACCCCCAATTTACCTTCCCAAGGTCGCCGCTTAATCTTTTCTCTTTATGTTTACCGGTTTAATAGAAGACCTTGGAAGGGTAAAGAAAATCGGATTCCACCAAAGCGGTGGGAATTTAACCGTAGAAACTTCCCTCCAAGGCATAAAAATAGGGGATAGCGTTTCGGTAAACGGCGTATGTCTTACCGCCACAACCATAAAGGGAAACTTGGTAACCTTTGACCTTTCCAAGGAGACTTTGGACAAAAGCAACTTAAAACTGCTAAAGGTTGGGGATAGGGTAAACCTGGAGAGGGCTTTGACCCCGAGCAAACCCCTAGGGGGGCATATAGTTTTAGGACATGTGGACACCGTAGGGGTTATAAAGGAACTTCAAGCCTTAGGAGAACACCACAGGTTAATAATAACCTTTGAGGAAAAATATCTTCCCCTCGTGGTGGAAAAGGGCTCAATAGCGGTGGACGGTATAAGTCTGACTATAAACAAGGTTTTACCCCTCGGGGTGGAGATAAACGTTATCCCCCACACCTTTAAAGTCACCAACCTAAGATTTCGCAAAAAGGGAGACTTCGTTAATTTGGAATTCGACATTTTTGGGAAATATGTAATGCGTTACCTTGATAGGCTCTTAAGAAAGGAAAAACTCCTAAAGGAGTTTTTTAATCTTTAAGCTTCCTCAGGCGGTTTAAAATTTCCAAATATTGCCGTGGGGGTTGGGCGGTAAATTCCACCCACTTTTGGGTGGAGGGGTGGTAAAACCCCAACCTGTAGGCAAAGAGCCAAAAACTACCCTCGGGAAGGAGATCGCATAGCTCCCTAACCTTGGGGGGTAATTTGCTCTTTTTAAAGCCATAGGTGGTATCCCCCCATATGGTCATTCCTTGACTTTTTAGGTGAACCCTTATTTGGTGGGTTCTTCCGGTGTAAATCTTTATATCCAAAAGGGCACTTTGGGCGGGTTCAAATAACTCCTTTAGGGTGTATTCGGTTTTGGCGGACTTTCCCTTTGGGGAAAAAACGGAAAATTTTTTTCTGTCGGAGATACTCCTCCCTATAGGAAGGTCTATTACCGCGCTCCTCTGGCGGGGGGGCGGGGTAACAAGGGCTAGATACCTCTTATCAGTACGTCGCTCGCTAAACTGCTTAGACAAATTTCGGTGGGCTTTATCATTTTTTGCCACAACCATTATTCCCGTGGTTCCGCGGTCCAACCTATGGACTATACCCGGTCTATCCTCTCCCCCTATGGAGGAAAGGCTTTTTAGGTGATACAAAAGGGCGTTTACCAGAGTCCCTCTCTCGTGTCCCGGTGAGGGGTGAACGACCATTCCCGGAGGTTTGTATACGACAGCCAAATCATTATCTTCGTAAATAATCTCAATCGGCAAAGGTTCGGGCTTTAACTCCAGTTGTTGGGATTTGGGAATAAATAGTTCCACTATTTCTCCGCCCTTTAGACGTTTGGAGGGTTTTTTTACAACCTGCCCGTTTACCTTTACGAAACCTTCCTCTATAAGCCGGCTTAGGTAACTACGGGAAAACTCGGGGTAAGCTATGGATAGAAATTTATCCAGACGGAGGTTTTTAAAATCATTACCGACCTCAAAGGTTAAAACCTCGGTAAATTCCATAAGTAAAACTTTTTAGAAAAAAACGGTCTAATGATTTGATTTGACAGTCCTCGGGCAATAGCTTAAGTTATTTTGTAATATCTAGGTTAATACTTAAAATGTTACTTAGTAGTGAGAGAAAAAAAAGAGAGGGGAGAAAAATTATTCAACGTCTCCTTTTTCCCTCTGTTCTTGTTCGGAAAGTCTTTCTTGGCTATCCTCCTCCCAGCGGTCTTTGAGTTTTTCAAGAACTTTAGGTAAGGTGGTATATTCAAGCTCTTCGGGGGGAAGCCTGTGGGGTTCAAACGCACCGTGCCTCCTCATTATGTAAGCCATTTCGTTGGCGATTTGTCTCGCTCTGTCAAATGCGGGGTCGTAGAATAGATCTGCCGGCCCTATCAATTTTCCTTCGGAAATTTGGTAACCCGCGGCGATAACCCTGGGAGGTCCGTCAAATCTGGAAGGTCTGGCATCTTCAAAGGATACCGGCATTAGAGGTCCGTTGTGGGAACCCCTCATCCATCCAGCTACAAACCAAGGGTTGGCAAAAGGTTCCAATACCTCTCCAACGGCGGGGAAACCACTCTGAGCCCTTACTATCAAAACGGGGTCATCCTTTCCTACGTATTTACCCGCTATATAGTTTAACCTTTGGGTAGATGCAACCGCCGCGATTTCGCCGTCAATGTTCCTGTAAACCGCCTTAATGGCGTATCTAGAAGTTGTTCCTATGAGAGCCAACAGGTCGTAAAGTTCTTCGGGAGTTTTAATCTTAACCTTTTTACCTTCCACCAAATCCAGTACTTCAAAGGTGAAACCTTGGTGCATTTTGGGGTCTATAACCAATCCCGCCGTCTTCATAGGATCCGCAAACATTTCGTACAGGGACAAATTCCACGCCGCAGGCTCGGTCTTATCCGCGAAGAAAACTATAACAGGTTCGGAAGGTCTTTCCTCAAATTCCATTTCCGCAACGCCGGGCCCTAAACCTTTAACGTTTCCGGAGAAGGTTTCCGCCAACAGGTCTTGACCCGCACCGTAGAGCTTGAGTTTTTTAGCCACTTCGGTTCCGGTTTCAAAGGCTTCCCACGCCAGTTTGTGTACCCTTTCGCTATCTATACCGTGGGTGTGGGTCATAACTATGGCTATATCGTCTCCGCAAGTGATAATATCGGCATCTAAAAGGGTTCCGTCCGCCACTTTGGTGTCAATAAACTCTTTAACCGCGGCAACAACTTCGGGATGGGTAGAAGAGTGACCAACCCAACCACCTATGTCCGCTTTGATTACGCTCAAAGTTATTTTCATGGAAAGCAAATTATAACCTCGTTAAGAAAAGATTGACCTTCCCGCCAACAGTTAACAATTTTCAAAGTTTTACCTCAAAGAGTTTTTCTTTGGAAGTTTCCCCCCTTATAAGTTTTACAGAACTCTTGGGAACCTTAAAATATTGAGCCAAAAGTTCGACTATCCTTTCGTTTGCCTTTCCCTTTTCGGGTGGGGCCTTTACCCTAACCTCGTAGTAATCCTCCGATAACTGTTTTACCCCTTCTTTTTTGGAGCGGGGTTTTGCTTTAACCTTTACAAGCATTAAAAATTTAATAAAACCACAAAAGGAAAATGGATTTACAGGAAATCACGCTAGAAAGTCTTAAACTTTTTGAAAGTTCTTGTTAAATTAAAGGGCTGGCAGATCCCTTTAAAGTCGGCCCACGATGAAGCGGGAAGCCCAGCATCAAAAATGCGGGGAGGAGGTCACTTCTTAACCTCATAGGTCCTGTAATTATCCAAATCGGCTATGAGGAGTATGGGAACATCTTCAAAACACCTTGAGAAAGCCAAAATTGGTTTATCTATAAGCGCTTCCCTTTCTATAGCCCTTTCCACCTCTTCGGGTGTATTCCCTTCAATGGGATAGGATACCTCTAGATCGTAAACGTAAAAACCAACCTTTTCGGTTTGAAGTCTCTCCTTTATTACTTTGTAAAGCATTTTAACGTGGGTGTAGTAGTCCAAAATGTCGGTAGGCTCCTCAATGTGTTCTAAAATTTCATTGGAAAACCTAATAAAGTCCTTAACGTTTTTCGATTCTAAAAGTTTGTCCGCATTTTCGCAAACCTTCAAGATAATGAGAATGTTTTTCTCGTTGCTAAAAGCCACCAAAGCTCCGGAAGAAACCATTACAGACCTCCACCCTTTTCTAAATATTTAGACAAAATAAAATTTAACAGATATAGACCGAGGTTACTAAAGAAAATCGCCCGCCCAAGGCGGGGTTTAATTTAAAAAACTTCCCCCTTGAAATCCACCCCTATCTGTTTACTTAGGTAAGCCTTTACAAATTGCCCTTCCTCAAGCTTTAGCCCTTTGTTGAGTTGCAAATAGGTGATTCCGTCCACTTCGGGAGCCTGAAACCAAGTTCTACCTACGGGAACTAAACCTACTTCCTCGTCATACCCTTCCACCAAAACTTCCGATTCGGTATTTAAAAATCGGGAAAGTCTCTTTTCGGAGAAGCCGCTTTGAAGCTCTTCCAAAAGTTCCTTTCTTTTCAGCTTTTCTTCCCAAGGAACGGTATCCTTTAAATTCTTCCAAGCGGGGGTGTCCTCTTCGTGGTAATAGGGAAATACCCCCAAATAGTCAAACCCAAACTCTTGGACAAACTTTAGGAGTTCCCCAAATTCCCTTTCCCCCTCGGTGGGAAAACCCACTATTACGGTAGTCCTCAATATGGAGTTATCCCCCAACCTCTCCCTTATATAATAGAGGAGTTTTTTTAGGAAACTTCCGGTGTGTCCCCTTCTCATGGGCTTTAGAACGCTATCGGCTATGTGTTGTATCGGCATATCTATGTAGGGAAGAACCTTTTGGGAATACCTTTCCAGGTATTCGGTCAACTTATAAACCTCGGCGGAAGGGTATAGGTAGTGAATGCGAATCCATCTAATGCTAAGTTTTTGAAGTTCGTCCAAAAGTTGGGGTAAGGCAAATTTCCCGTATAGGTCTTTTCCGTAATAAACCGTATCTTGGGAGACTATTACCAACTCCTTAATCCCGTAGGCCTCTATAAGGCGCTTGGCTTCATCAACCAGCTCTTCTATCGGTTTGGAGCGGAATTTCCCCCTAATTTGGGGAATGGCGCAGAAGGCACAAGTTCGGTTACACCCCTCCGCAATTTTTAAATAGGCGTAGGAACGGGGGGTTAAAAGAACCCTATCCTTTTCCCCTTCCAAGGGGATTTTAAAAAAGGTTTTTATCTCCTTAAAAGGTTCGGTTGGTAAGATTAAGTCCGCCTCGTGCAGTTCCTCCTTTAATTCCTTTTCATACCTTTTGGCCAGACATCCGAAAACTACCAATTTGGCACCCTTCTTTTTGTATTCCGAAAGTTCAAGGATTGTTTCTATACTCTCCTCCTTTGCGGGGGTTATAAAACCGCAGGTGTTTACCAAAATTAACTCCGCCTCCGAAGGGTCGGAGGTAAGCGAGCATCTCTCCTTTAACAGTCCCAAAACCCTTTCGCTATCTACGGTATTTTTTGCACACCCTAAGCTGACCAAAAAAACTTTGGATTTCCCCATTTTTCACCCCGTTAGCTTTACAAAAATTTTTCCAAAACCTCTTTAAACCTTTTGGTGTTATTTTCAACCTCCTTGGCGTCAGAAGAGGAAAATATTGCGGAACCTACCACTATCCAGTCCGCCCCCGCCTTTAAAACGTCCTCTATATTGTTCAGTTTTATCCCTCCGTCCACCTCAATACTAACTTTTTCTTCCAAACCTAACTTAACGAGGAGGTTTTTAAGTTTCTCTATCTTTCTCAGGGAGGTGGATATAAACTTTTGGCCACCAAAGCCGGGATTTACCGACATTACCAACACAAAATCCGAAAAAGGTAGGATTTCCTCTAGGACCTCTACGGGGGTTGCGGGGTTTATAACCACCCCCGCTTTGGCACCCAAAGACTTTATAAGGGAAACCGTTCGGTGAAGATGCTTCTCCGCCTCCCAATGGACGGAAACCGCATTGGAACGGTTTTTAACAAATTCCTCCACCCAGCGGGAGGGTTCTTCCACCATTAAGTGGCTGTCTATAAAGGTATTCACCCTTTTGGCTACCGCCCCCACAACGGAGGCGCCAAAGGTGAGGTTGGGAACGAAATGCCCATCCATTACGTCCATGTGCAGCCCGTCCGCACCACCCTTCAACGTGGCTAAAATAAGCTCCTCCAAGTTCCAGAAATCCGCATTTAAAATTGAAGGAAGTAGTTTCTTCTCCACCATTAAATTAAAAAGTGTCCAAAGAATTAAAAATTGGCGGGGGTGGTTGACTTAGACTATAGCTTTTTTATGAACACCCTAAAAGGTTTGATTTTGACAATCGCTTTCCTTGTAGTGGCGAAATTATTTTTCGTGGAAGCCTACAACATACCCAGTAAATCCATGGAACCCACCCTTTTGCAGGGAGATTTTATACTTACCAACCGTTTGGTTTACCTATTTTCCAATCCCCGAAGGGGGGATATCGTGATATTTGAATACCCCTACCCGTCCCAGTTTGGGAATAAGCTCCTGAAGGTGGTTTTTGTGAAACGGGTTGTCGGTTTACCGGGGGATGTGATAGCCTTCCACAACGGTTTTTTGAGCCTAAACGGGAACCCTTTAAAGTATAAAAAGGTTAAGGAGACCCCTACGGAAGTTTACTACGAAGAGACCATTCCCCGAAAGGACGGGGAGGTGAAACACCTCATAAAGTTTAGTAAAAATCCTCCTTTACCGGCCCTTTTGGGAAGGTTGGGGGTTCTAAAAGATGCCCTACCGCCCTCCGCCTGTTTGGAAGCTTCCCCTATAAACCCCCAAATATGTTCGGTAATAAAGGTTCCCCAAGGCTACTACTTTGTAATGGGTGACAATCGGGACAACAGCGAAGACGGTAGATATTGGGGATTCCTCAAAAGGGATAAAATTCTTTCAACACCTTTTGTAATTTACTTTTCGGGAGAGGTCCCCCACCTGTCGCCGGAGCAAGCAACCCCTTTAAGCGGTATAACCCAACTTATTCACGCCTTATTCCACCCGAGGTTTGATAGGATTGGTAAACCTTTAATATACTAATTTCCTTTCGGATAAAACCGATTGGATTGGGAGGTTGAAAATGGAATTATGGGCTAAAATAGGTGGAGAAAAGTTCAAATTCCAAGGTTCTATGCTTAAAGTTTTGGAAAGCGTTTTGGAAAAGACAAAAGAAAAGGGAGGAGAAGTCCAGCTTCTTTCCTTCCACGCGGGGCAAAAGGAGAGGAGAAGACTAAAAAGGGAGCTGCGTTGCGCCGATAAAAATTTAGTGGAAGCGGCGAAAAACTACGTCCGTTGGGCTTATCAGATAGAGGCGAGAAGACTTAAAAGACAGATAAAGGAACTTAAGAAAAAAGAAAAAATTAACTCAAAGGGAATAGGATTTCTTCCCAAAGGGGTCCAAAAGAGAATAGAAGAACTCCAGCGACAGTTGGAAACGGTTAACGAAAAATTGGCAAATCTCTAAAGAAGTTTAAAAATCTTCTCCAGAAAGATCTTTTTCTCTTTCTTTCCAACCTAATCGGTGGAAGGTAGACCTTTTTTCCACCCTTTAGGGATTTCCCAAGTTTCTTTAGCTCCTTGGAGAGCTTACCGAAGTCAAAGGGTAAATCACTCAGTTCTTTATTGAATTCCTTTAGAAACTCCTTTAGGCTTTTTATTTCCTCCAAGGCTTCTTCACGTTTTTCCCTGTCCAAAAGAAACGCCAAGGTGGAAAGCTTCTTTATAACCCTGTAGGTTATAAGTTCCCGCGAACTCTTTATGTAAGGTAGGTAATCATCCAAATATAGAGACGCTTCTTCGTAAAGTCCTTCGTTAAAAAGCCTTACCGCATTTTCAATAACCTCCCAACCGTCGTTGGGTTTTCTAAACCTGTCCCACTTTTGGGAGATATACCAATACCTATACACCTTTTGGCAAAAGCTGTTTTTTAAAAAACCGTAACGGGGATCTATACTTACGGTTGCCTCCTCGGAAGGGGTATAGACCACAAGTCCCGCCCCTTTTACGAAGGTATTTTCTCCCTCCCGCATGTAGAAGAATTCCAATTCCAGCAGGTAATCCCTCCAGGGATAGCTGTCAAAGTCTATGAGGTATTTACCCAAACAGTTCTTTATTTCGGAAATCGGTATCTCATCCAGGTTATAAATTCTGCTAAGCTGACAGTAGCAGAGTCCTATATAAAGGAGCTCCTTTTTTGGGGGATACTCCAATATTTCAAACAAAAGGTGGGACATTTTTCTTCTCAAATACTCTTCTCTTCGTTTTAAAAGTTCGTTCATGCCCTAAAACTTAATTTAAATTTTTCCGAAAAAGCAATTCTCACTTTTCATCATCCCTTCTTTTCAAAAGGGGATTTTTATTTTCAAGGATTTTGAGTTTCGCCCTACCTATAGCCAAAGCCCCTTCGGGAATATCAACATTAACAACACTTCCCCCTGCTATAAAGCTCCAATCCTTCAGGGTTCGCGGCGCTATTATTAGGGAGTTGCTACCTATAAATACATTTTTCCCGACTTTGGTTTCATATTTTTTTACACCATTGTAGTTGGCAAAAACCGTTCCCGCCCCTATGTTGGTGTTTTCCCCTATTTGGGCATCCCCTATGTAGGTTAGGTGTTTTGCTTTCGCCCTTGGGCCGATGGAGGATTTTTTTACCTCCACGAAGTTTCCTATTTCCACCTCCTCCCCGATTAGAGAATTGTCCCTTACCCTCGCAAAGGGCCCAACTGTAGCCCCCTCTTTAACATCGCAGTCGGATAGGTAACTGTAGGGCAATATCCTAACGCGGTCGGAAATTTTGCAGTTTTCCAAAACTACACCCGTTCCTATAATGCAATTCTCCCCTATGGTGGTATCCCCCTTTAAAACCGCATGGGGTTCTATTTCGCTATCTTTCCCCACTTTAACATCCCACTCTATATAGACCGTTTCGGGAAGCCTTACCGTTACCCCTTCCCTTTGTAGACCGCCTATTTTCCTCCTTAGGAGTATTTTTTCCGCTTCGGAAAACTGTACCCGGTCGTTTACGCCCAAAAGCTCCTCCTTATCGGTTTGGAAGGTGTCAATTTTTAACCCCCTTTGGTAAAAGATTTTTACAACCTCCGTTAGATAGAGTTCACCGCTAACCGGCGAAGGCTTGACCTCCCTTAGGGCCTCCAAAAGGGGTTTTATCCTAAATATGTAAACTCCCCCGTTTACCTCTTTTATTTTTTTCTCTCCGTCGGTGGCATCCTTTTCTTCAACTATTGCCTTCACCCTTCCCCTTTCGTCTCTTGCTATGCGACCGTATCCCGTAGGGTTTTCCAAAACGGTTGTAAAGATAAGACCGTCCAACTTTTGGTTTTTAAGTTTTTCAAAACCGGCCCTAAGGGTTTCGGGTAAAACGAGGGGACTATCGCCGTTTATTATGGCTACGAAACCTTCGCCATACCTTTCTAAAAAGGAAAAGGACTTTAAAACCGCATCCGCGGTTCCACCTTTGGGGTTTTCTTGAAAGAAAAACTCCACATCGGGGTAACCCCTAAAAACATCTCTCACAAAATGGTGTTTGTAACCTACTATAACTCCCACCTTTAGGGGGTCTAACCCCTCCTTTAAAGCCCTGTAAGGGTAATAGACCATCGGTTTCCCCAAAAGGGGGTGAACGGGTTTGGGTATTTCGCTTTTAAACCGGCTACCTCTACCCGCCGCCAAAATCAAACCTACCAAAGGCATTAAAAATTCTTTTTAACCTAAACCTCTTCCAAAAAGTGGGAGTGGATTTTCTTAACCTCTCCGCCGAAGTCCACCATGGCAAAGGCTCCTTGGGTGGAGATTACTTTGCCTTTGCCGAAAACGGGGTGTTTAACCCTCTGCCCGACCCTCAAACTCTTACCTTCCAAATTGGGTTTTTTGTATTTATTAATACCGCCCTGTTTTTTTTCCCTTTTACCCCCGCCGGCAAAATTTTTAGCCGAAACTCTTTGTTTTACAAAAAACCTCAAGTCCAAAAGCTCCTTGGGTATTTCGCTCAAAAACCGCGAAGGTTTGCGCTCTATCTCCTTTCCACTTTTGCTATTCCTTTTCCTAACGTAGGACAGATATAGTTTTTCCTTTGCCCTCGTTACCGCAACGTAAAAGAGTCTTCTCTCTTCCTCCATTTCTTCCTCGTTTTCAAAGGCACTTTTGTGGGGAAAAATTCCCTCTTCCAACCTAGGTAGGAATACAACCGAAAATTCCAACCCCTTTGACGCGTGGACGGTCATTACCCTTACACCTCGGCCCCTCTCTTCCATTTCCGACTGCAAAAGGGCTACAAGTTGCAGAAATTCCGTCAAAGTTCTACCTTTACTTTGAGAGGATTGGGTAAGCCTCAAAAAGTATTCAACGTTTTCTATCCTATCTTGGGGGTTATTTTCCCTGTAAAGTAGCCCGTAGTAATCTATATCCTCCAAAAGTTTTTGTAAATATTCAGCGTAGCGGGTTTGAACCTCCTCCCATTTTATATTAACCAAAGCCTGTAAAAATTTGGTAAGGGGTTCCCTAAACCCCTCTTCCAAGTGGTAGGCGACCATTTTTAAAGTTTCTATCCAATCGGTTTTGTAAAACCTACCCAAAATTTTGTAAATCCTTTCCCACTTTCTCCCGAAAAAGGCCCTAAGGATTCTCTCAAAAGCCAAATCATCGGCGGGGTTGTGCAAAAATCTCAAAAAGGCCAAGGCATCCTTAACCTCTTTCCGTTCGTAGAATCTTGCGGCACCTACTATGGTATAGGCTATACCTTCCTTTACAAAGGCCTTTTCAATCTTTTCCGTTAGGTAGGAGCTTCTTCCCAAAACGGCAATATCCTTTAACTTGTAACCCCTCTCCTTTAGCAGCTTTATCTCTTTGGCAATCCAAAGGGCTTCCTCTTCTTCGCTTTCAAATCTCCTTACCAAAGGTTTCTCTCCGAAGTCTTTATCGGTTTTTAGCCGGGGAATTAGGGAAGCCCACTTGGGGTTACAATTTCTTATAACCGCATTGGCTATTTCCAATATAACCCCCTTGGAGCGGTAGTTTCTTTCCAACTTTACTACTTTAGGTGAGAAATCTTTTTTAAACCTCAATAGGTTTTCGGGATTGGCTCCCCTCCATTGGTAGATTGCCTGGTTGGGGTCTCCAACTACACAGACGTGGTTTCTCGCTATCAACTTTATAAAATCGTATTGGATTTCGTTGGTGTCCTGGTACTCGTCCACCAATATGTATTGGAAGTGGTTTCTCAGTTTTTTTCCAACCGGTGGATTTTCCTTTAGCAGTTTCACCGTAAAGTAGAGGAGGTCACTAAAGTCTAGAGCGTTTAATTGTTTTAAACGTTTTTGGTAGGCTTCAAAAATTTCCCAAAAGTGGTCTAAGGTATCTATTGCAATAAAGCCCCCGTCGGTGGAAATAAATTTTCCACCTTCCTTGTATTTTGAAATCGCCTCCTCGTAAAGGGTATCTTTAAATTCGGTGTCAAACTCCTTTAGGACTTCTCTTAAAACCCTACGGGCGTCCTCCCTATCCAAAATAACGAAATCGGGGTTTATTCCTATAAATTTTCCTCCCCAACGGAGGATGCGGTTGGCTACCGAGTGAAAAGTTCCAACCCAGGGAAGGTTAACGCCGAGAGAATTTTTTATTCTATCTTTAAGCTCCTTGGCGGCTTTATTGGTAAAGGTTATAGCCAATATTCTTTTGGGGTCAAAACCTTTCCTTATTAAATACTCAATTTTTGCCACTATCGTTCGGGTTTTTCCGCTTCCCGCTCCGGCGATTACCAAAAGGGCTCCGTCTAAATACTCTACCGCTTCCCTCTGCTCCTTATTTAGCTCCACAAAGAATTCGTTATAAATTAAACCACCTTGAAATGGGAGAAAGCGCTGTAAACGCGGGAAAAGTCGTAATAGTCGGAAGGCCCAATGTTGGGAAATCTACCCTTTTTAATAAATTGGTGGGAAAGAGAAAATCGGTGGTAGAGGATAAACCGGGGGTAACCCGCGATAAGATAGAAGACTTTGCCAAGTGGCAGAATAGAATTTTCCGCTTGGTTGATACCGGGGGGCTTATGCCCAACGCCCAAGATTTTTTTCTTCCCAAAGTTAGGGAGCAGGTAGAAAAGGAACTACCTTCGGCGGATGCCATTCTTTTCGTGGTGGATGCCAAGGAGGGCCTCACCTCCCTTGACGAGGAAATAGCCCAAATGCTGCTACCTTACAAGGATAAGGTTTTTGTCGTTATCAACAAGGTGGATAGCAAAGGGGCAAAGCAAAATCTGTATGACTTTTATGTACTTCCCTTCAGGGGCTTCTATCCCGTTTCCTCCATTCACGGACACGGTTTGGCGGAACTTTTGGACGACCTTACCGAGTTTATAAAAACCGATGAGAAACAAAAGGAGGAACTCCTCAAGGAGGAGCTAAAGGATATACCCAAAATAGCCCTAATAGGGAGACCCAATGTGGGTAAATCTTCCCTATTCAACCGAATAGTGGGAGAGGAGAGGACAATAGTCTCCCCCATAGCGGGAACTACCGTAGATGCGGTGGACACCTTGGTGGAGAGAAACGGTAAAAAATACCTGTTTATAGACACAGCGGGGGTAAGGCGTCCTTCCAATGTGGAATACGGTGTTGAATTTTTTGCCGTCAACAGGACTCTAAATGCCATAGAACGCTCCGATATATCTATTCTCGTAATAGATGGAAAAGAGGGGGTCACCCACCAGGACCAGCGTCTTGCGGGGCTTACCTTTAGAAGGGGCAAGGGACTGGTAATAGACATTAACAAGGCCGACCTTCTACCCGTTTCACCCGACGAGGCAGAACGGCAAGTTAGAAAAAGGCTATTTTTCGTAGATTACGCACCGGTTGTTTTTACCATTGCAACCACGGGAGAGGGTATAGATAACTTATTTAGCGCCATCGACTTGGTTTGGGAAGACTACACCAGGAAACACAAAACCTCCTATGTGAATAACTGTATTAGGAAAATAATAAGAAGCAATCCTCCACCCTCATACAGGGGTAAACCGACAAAAATTTATTATGCCTTTCAAAAGAAAACCAGACCTCCTACGGTAGTGGTTATAACCAACCGTATCGAGAGTTGGAAAGACCATTACAAAAAGTTTTTTATCCGACGCCTTAGGGAGTGTCTAAATATCCACTACGCACCGTTGGTTTTAGAGATAGTGGAAAGGGAAGAGGACTAAACGGGAATTTTTCCCTCCTGAATTCTTTCCAACCAGCCGAGGGCTTTCTCAAGGTTTTCCGGTTTACCTAAGAGGATTAAAACGTCTCCGCTATAAATTTCCGTTTCACCCCTTAGGTTCATATCCAACCTTCCATCCGCCCTCCTTATGGCTACAACCGTAACACCGAATCTCTTCCTTAGACCCAACTCCATTAGGGTTTTTCCCTCCAATGGAGAGTCCTTCTTTACCTCAAACTCCGCGAGGTCTATTTCACTCTCTTCACCGAAGGCGATTTTCTCAAGAATATTGGCAACCACAAAGGTGTGGGGGTGGAAAATAAGAGCCGCAATTCGTCCCGCAACTATGTGGTCGGGAACTATAACGTGGTTAGCCCCCAATTCCCTAAGTTTTAGAGCGGTTTCATAGCTTTTGGCTATACCGATAATTTCAAAATTCCTATCGGGTCTAAGCAAACGGGCGGTAACTATTATAGAGATATTTTTCGCTTCGTCCAAAGAGGTTGTAATAAGTCCCTTGGCTTCCTTTATATTTGCCAGATAAAGGGTGGATTTCTTGTAGGGTTTGCCTATTACGAAGTATTTAATTCTTTCATTCTCCAAAAGACGTTTGGTTTCCCTATCTTCTTCTTCAAGGATTACTACAACTTTAACCCCCCTCTCCCTGAGGAATCTAATGAGTTCCCTCGCTATTGTGTTGTATCCCGCTATTATATAGTGCCCTTTAATTTTCTGAATTTCCTTTAACATTCTCCACTCCCTGTAGATTTCTAAGATATCCTCCTTGAAGAACAAATCCGCCAAAACCCCCGTTGCGTAGAAAAAAGCTGTTATACCCGCAAAGTCCAGGAAAACGGTAAAAATTCTTCCCGCCGAGTCCAGTTCAATAATTTCACCGTAACCTATAGTGGAGACCCCTATAAAGGTCTGATAAAAGGCGAGAAGAGGAGGAAAACCCTCTATAAGCATGTATCCTATAGTTCCAAAGTAGTGAACCAAAATAATGAGGATTAAAGGTTGCCTTAACCTTTTGAGGAGTTCAAAGAACCTATTTTCCAAATAGGTTAGGCGGTTTGGTTCCCTCCTTTGGTGTTTTCTCTTTTTAATCTTCCTCTGAAACTGGGCAAGTTTCCTTTTAATTCGCTGTTTTCTGGTGAGCATTTGGTAACTCCTCCACTTTTAAATTAGATTAGTAATGACCTATATTCCCCTTGCCAGAAAATACAGACCCCAATTTTTTAGGGAAGTGGTGGGACAGGAAACCGCGGTAAGAACTTTAAAAAATGCGGTAAAGACCGGTAAGGTTGCCCACGCTTACATTTTTTCGGGACCCCGAGGTGTGGGGAAAACAACCGTTGCCCGAATCTTGGCAAAAGCCTTAAATTGTTTAAACCCCCAAGGGGAGGAACCCTGTGGGCAGTGTGAAAACTGCAAGGCTATAACCAAGGGTATCTTTCCCGATCTTATAGAAATTGACGCCGCTTCCAACAGGGGTATAGACGACATTAGACAACTTAAGGAGACCGTTTCCTACGCCCCCATAAAGGGTAAGTACAAGGTTTACATTATTGACGAAGCCCATATGCTAACAAAGGAAGCCTTCAACGCCCTACTTAAAACCTTGGAAGAACCTCCACCTAGGACGGTATTTATTCTCTGTACCACCGAGTTGGACAAGATAATTCCCACGATACAATCCCGCTGCCAGAGACTTATATTTAGGAGACTTCCCGAGGAGAAAATTGTTTCCCAGCTAAAAAAAATTTGTGAAAAAGAAGGGATAACCTATGAGGAAGGGGCTTTAAAGCTAATAGCCCAAGCCGGCGAAGGCTGTATGAGAGATGCGGCGTCTATTTTAGACCAAGCGTCTATCTATTGCGATAACAATATAACCGAAACCGCGGTAAGGGAATTTTTGGGAATAGTATCCCGCGATAGGGTGGAGCGGTTTCTTAAAAACCTTGCGGAGGGCAATACCCAATACTGCCTAAATGAACTCCAAAGGTTGGAAGAGGAAGGATACAATCTTGTGAAGTTTTGGGAAGAGGTGGATAGTCTCCTCTTTGAGTCTTTGGTAAATAAAAAACTCGCGAAGGAAGTCATCGAATCTTTAAAAGGGCAACCTTTGGAAAAACTCCTTTACTTGGAACAAATAACCTCCAAAGCCCTTTCGGAGGCCAAGTTGAAGGAGCCTTCGCGGGTTTTCAAATTAGCGGTATTAAAGGCTTCACTCGTCAAGGATATTCTCCCCCTCGGAGAATTGGTTAAGCTTGCGAAATTGGGAAAATTCACCCCAAAGGAGCACCCGGGGGAGGAGAGAAATGAGGAATTTGAAAGCCCCAAAAAAGAAATAGCTAAAGAGGAAAAACCTAATGAGGAAAAAAACATTACGCTCACCCGTCGACAGTTTGTAAGCAAACTTATAAAGGATGAAATTGTGGAAAAACCTTTTGTTAGTATGTTAATCAAGTATATAAAAGAAACCGAAAAGGGTCTGGTTATTGAAATTCCCGAAAGCTTCTACAGGAGTTTTGCCGACGATATCGAAAAACTAAAAAAGTATTACGGAAAATATGCTACCTTTGAAATAAAAGAGGAGGTGCAACATACCGAAAAAAAGTTCGCAAAGCTGAAAAATACCCGGTATCTGTTTTGAAAGTTTTGGAAACCTTTAACGGAAAAATCGTTGCGGTTTACGAAAATTGGAGAAAGCGTTAAATGATTAAAAGCTATATTACAAAAGGAGGTGAGGAGGTTTATGCCCGCAAATTTTCTATAAAAACCTAAACTCTATTAGTTATGGCAACCTACAAAGAGGCGGGGGTGGATATAGAAAAGGCGGATAGGTTCGTTGAATACATAAAAAATAGGGTAAAGGAAGTTTGGGGTGAAAAGGTAATAACCCCCTTTGGGGGATTTGCCAGCGGTTATCTGTTGGAAATATCCCGTTATAAAAACCCCGTTTTGGTCTCCACAACCGACGGTGTGGGAACAAAACTTAAAATTGCCCAAATAATGGGAAAACACGATACGGTAGGTATAGATTTGGTGGCAATGAATGTTAACGACTTGGTAACCACTTTGGCAAAACCCTTATTTTTCCTGGATTACATAGCTACCGGGAAGCTCGATTTGGAAGTACAAAAACAGGTAATTGACGGTATAGTTGAGGGTTGCAAAGAGGCGGGGTGTTACCTTATAGGCGGTGAAACGGCGGAGATGCCGGGATTTTACCCCGAAGGGGAATACGACCTTGCGGGCTTTTGCGTAGGAGTGGTGGATAGAAACGAAATGCCAAAGCCGGAGAATATTAAACCGGGTAACCTCCTTATAGGGTTACCCTCTTCGGGAATACACTCCAACGGTTACTCCTTGGTAAGGAAAATAATTGCCGACAAAGGCTTAAGCTACGACCGATACGAGGAGTATCTGGGTGGAATTTTAGGAGAGGTTTTACTAACCCCAACCAAAATTTACGTGAAAGATATTTTGAAACTTAAAGAGGAAGGGGTAGAAATAAAGGGTTTGGCCCATATTACGGGTGGAGGTATACCCGGAAACCTCCTAAGGATTCTTCCCGAAAATGTAACGGCAGTGGTTGAAAAGGACAAACTTCCCAAATCGAGGATTTTTGAATGGATCCAAAAGATTGGAAAGGTTCCCGAAGGGGAGATGTTTAAAACCTTTAATATGGGTGTGGGAATGATATTGGTAACCGATGAGGAGAACGCCCAGAAGGTTCTTTCCCTAAATAGGTCCGCCAAGGTTATAGGAAAACTGGTAGAGGGTAAAAGAGAAGTAAATATTGTCTAAGATGGGAACTTACCTTTCGGTTTTCCAATTTCGGGTTGAGTTGGGTAATATATCCGCCAACCTAAAAAAGGTAGAAGAGATAAAAGCCCTAATCCCCGAAGGGGGACTTTTGCTTTTACCCGAAATGTTTTGTTGTGGTTTTGATTACCCCAATATGGAAAAACTTGCCCAAGCCTCCCAAGAAGTTTTGGATTTCCTTTCCACCCTATCAAGGGAGAGAAAGGCGGTAGTTGTGGGAACCCTTCCCCTGAATGAGGGAAATAAGCTATACAACACCGCGGTGGTTTTTGACAGCGGTAAGCTAATCGCCAAAAGAAGAAAGATAGAACTCTTTCCCCTTTATAAGGAGACCCAATATTTTTCCCCCGCGAAAGAGGGTGATAACAGGGTTATTAAAACCGGTGTGGGAAAGATAGGAATCGTTATCTGCTTTGAGCTTAGGTTTAACCGTTTTACCAATTCCCTACGGAAGGAGGGGGTTCAAATAATACTCGTTCCCGCCATGTGGGGGATAGAGAGGAGGGAACACTTTAAAGTTTTAACGAGGGCAAGAGCGATAGAAACCCAAAGTTTCCTGATGGCGTCAAACTCGTGGGGTAAAACGGGAAAAACTATCTTCGGGGGTGCGTCGGGTATATATTCCCCTTGGGGGGAAATTTTAGCCTTTTCCGAGGATGGAGAGGGTTTTCTAACCGCCAAGGTAGAACTTACGGAGGTAGAAAGGGTTAGGAACAAAATACCTGTTAGGTACCCATAGTTTAATTTAACTACCGATGAACGAAGGCAAACGCGTTGATACCCTTAATTACCCTCTTTGAGTGGCTTTATAAAAGAAAAAGCCAAAGGGTGTTTAAACCAAGGTTTCACAAAAAAACTATGTAGGTTTGGCAAGTTTTATTCTATCTTCTCTTTGTTAACGGAGTTGTGAGATTTCTCTTTTCCATAGGGGAGACTAATTTGTTATAAACCCCTCTATGGGTAAGGATAAGGATCTAAACCTTTTTAAGTTGAACGAGGTTATACTTCCCAAAGAGGAGTGCAAAAAAAGAGCCTACTTCGAAAGTTACGAGGAACTTTACCGACAGTCTTTGGAAGATAAGGAAGGTTTTTGGGCAAAGATAGCCTCCGAACTTCATTGGTTTCGCAAGTGGGACAAAGTTTTGGAGTGGAAATACCCTTACGCAAAGTGGTTCGTAGGGGGAAAGACCAACCTCTGTTACAACTGCCTTGATAGAAACCTCGAAAAAGGTCTTAGAAACAAGGTAGCCCTCCTCTATGTAAACGAGAGGGAAGAGGAGAGAAAAATTACCTACGGGGAACTTTACGAGCATGTAGGTCGCTTTGCCCAAGCTCTAAGGGATTTAGGAGTAGAAAAGGGCGACAGGGTTCTCATCTATATGCCCAATACCCCCGAGGCTGTCATTGCAATGCTTGCCTGTGCCAGAATAGGGGCTATCCACTCGGTCGTATTTGCCGGATTTTCAAGAGATGCCCTAAAGACCCGAATAGAAGATGCCAAACCTAAGGTGGTAATAACCGCAACCCACACCATTAGGAGAGGGAAGGAAATAGACCTTTTAAACACCGCCCGCTCCGCGGTGGAGGACTATCCCTTCGTAAAGTATCTCGTAGTTTGGAACCGCAAAGGGAATGTGGAACTTAAGGAAAACGAAAGGGGGTTTTATCAACTTATAAAGGAACAAAATAGAATTGCACCCGCGGAGGTTTTGGATTCGGAAGACCCCCTATTTATCCTCTACACTTCGGGAACTACGGGTAAACCTAAAGGAATTCTCCATAGCGTAGGCGGTTATATGGTGGGAACTTACATAACGACTAAGTGGAATTTTAACGTGGATACCCAAAACGATGTTTATTGGTGCACCGCAGATGTGGGATGGATTACGGGACACTCTTACATAGTTTACGGACCTTTGCTAAACGGAATGACCACAATTTTATACGAGGGAGCTCCCAACTACCCCGACCCGGGTATATGGTGGAGACTTGTCCAGCGCTATAGGGTAAATATTTTCTATACCGCTCCCACCGCCATTAGAATGTTCATGCGCTACGGCGAAGAGTATCCGAAGAAATACGATTTAAGCTCCTTAAAGGTCTTGGGTTCGGTGGGAGAACCCATTAACCCCGAAGCGTGGGAGTGGTATTACCGCATTATAGGGGGCGAAAGGTGTCCCATAGTGGATACCTGGTGGCAAACGGAAACGGGAATGCATATCCTTCTTACCTGGGCTCATACGAAGGCCAAACCGGGATACGCGGGAAGACCATTTTTTACGGTTGAAGTGGATGTTGTAGATAAAAACGGGAATTCTCTACCGCCTAACCATGTAGGATTGCTAGTAATAAAAGCCCCGTGGCCTTCAATGCTTAGAAACGTTTGGGGTAACCCCGAAAGATACGAAAAGTATTGGAATATAGTCCCCGGCTATTACTGTCCCGAAGATTTGGCTTCAAAGGACGAGGAAGGTTTCATAACCATCTTAGGTAGAACTGACGATGTTCTAAACGTTGCGGGTCACCGTATAGGAACCGCGGAAGTGGAAAGTGCCATTATAGAACACCCGTCGGTTGTGGAAAGTGCGGTTATAGGAAAACCCGACGATATAAAGGGGCAAAGAATAAAAGCTTTTGTGGTTTTGAAACTAGGAGTTAAACCTTCGGGGGAACTGAAGGAGGAAATAAGAAAGACTGTAAGGGAGGTTTTGGGGCCCATAGCGGTACCCGACGAAATAGAGTTTGTGGAAAAACTTCCCAAAACCCGCAGCGGAAAAATTATGAGGAGACTTTTGAGGGCCAAGGAATTGGGTATGGAAGTGGGAGACCTATCAACATTGGAAGATTAGATTTTTCGGTTTTATACTTTGTGATTTTATACTATCCTCTTGAGGATGGATATAGCAACCATCATCGGTTTAATAGCCGCTTGGGTATTGATTGCTTTGGCCATTGCCACTTCCGGTGGTTTTGCCGGATTTTTAAATATTCCCTCTTTAATCATCGTTGTTGGTGGAACCTTTTCCGCCCTTTTAATGGCCTATTCCTTGCCCGACTTTATAGCAGGTCTAAAATCTTTTATGAAGGCTTTAAAGCCGGGTGTTCCTCCATTTGAGGAAGAGGTTGCCTATATAGTAAATATTGCACAAAAAGCCCGTAAAGATGGAATATTATCTCTTGAAAATGAGCTTACCGAATACTATTCCCACGACCCATTTTTGGGCAACGCCATAAAGATGATAGTTGACGGTGCAGATGCGGAAACCTTGGAAAAAGTCTTGGAGGCTATGTTGGAAAACGAAGAGAAAAAGTGGAAATTGGAAATAGGCTTTTGGGACCAATTTGCCGCTTTGGCCCCCGCCTACGGGATGATTGGAACCCTAATAGGTCTTATTCAGATGCTTAAAAACCTAAATGACCCTTCAACTTTGGGTCCCGCTATGGCGGTGGCTCTGATTACAACCCTTTACGGAGCGCTAATGGCAAACGCCTTTGCCGGCCCGATAGCCAATAAGCTAAAAACTTACGCGGAAAGGGCTCTGCTTATAAAGCAGGTTTATGCGGAAGGACTTTTGATGATTTTGAAAGGGGAAAACCCCCGCGTGATAGAGCAAAAACTGGCAATGCTTGCGGGCGTTCAACTCTCCTCCGAGTAATAGAGGCTAAAAAAATGGCCAAAAAGAAAAAACAGGAATGCCCCCCCCTCCCTATGTGGATGACCACTTTTTCCGACCTCATGTCTCTGCTTTTAACCTTCTTTGTTCTTCTCTTTTCAATGAGTTCCATATCCAAAGAGAAATTTCTAAAGTTCCTGCAAACGTTAGAGTTTATGTGGGGTATAAACATAGTTAAAGAAACTAAACCGCCTTCTCCGGTTCAACCGGGGATAAATCCTCCCTTTGAAATGCATCCCAAACCGGAAAAGTGGAGTGAGGTAAACAACGCGGTAAGCGAGGCAAAACAAGCTTTTTCAAAGGCGGAAATACCGGTTAAAGAGGTAAAGAGGGCTAAGGAGATTATTCTCCGCCTGCCGGCGGATTACCTCTTTGACGAAGGATCCTATATACCCAATTCCAAATACCTTCCCCTATTAAAGAGGGTTTGCGACCTTTTAAAAAGGTTGCATGTTCCAATAAGAATAGAGGGCCACACCGACAGCAAGCCTATTTACCGATATCCCAAAATTGTGGACAACTGGGATTTATCCCTTTTAAGGGCTATATACGTGGCCAAATATTTTATTAAGTGGGGGTTTCCCGAAGATAAAATTTCCGTTGGGGGATACGCCGATACCGAGCCGATAGCTCCCAATAACACCCCCGAAGGGAGGGCGAAAAACCGAAGGATAGATATCGTAATTTTTGTAGGAGAGGAAAAAATTTGAGGGTTTCCTATGGCTAAGAAAAAGGGAGGTGAACAAGACTGTCCGAAATTTCCCGCGTGGATGACCACATTTTCCGACCTTATGTCCTTACTTTTGACCTTTTTTATCCTCCTCTACTCTATGTCCGTTATAGACATCACTTCCTTTTTCAAGTTGGTTAGTTTTTTTCAAGGGGGTAGGACTATAACGCCACCCGCAACGGTAATTCCCCCTCCCGTTTCTCCTCCCCAAATTAGTAGGTTGGCTATAAAAGCTCAAAAGATTCTTTCTAAAATCCACGCCTACAGTGCCTTTCAAGTGATAGTTTCCAGAAACGAAATAACTATCCGATTCCCCTACGGGGTTAATTTTGACAAAGGTGACTACAAACTTAAACCTAAATTTAAAAGAGCTTTACAGGAAATAGTTCCCCTGATTGATGAATTAAAGGATAAGACCTTCCGTTTGGTGGTTCAAGGTTTTGCCTCTTCTATGGAAAAGCCGAAATATCCATTTATTGCCGACAACTGGGAGCTTTCCGCCAAGAGGGCTACGGAAGTTGTTAGGTTTTTAATAAAGAGTGGTTTGGACCGAAAAAAAATTACCGCAGAGGCTTACGGTACGCTTAGACCCGTATATACGGGAGATAACAAACTTTTGCTAAAGAAAAATGCAAGGGTTGAACTACACTTACGCTTTTACAATGAGGACTATTTAAGAGGTAACCCCCCGGCTAAAGAGGAAAAAAGAATTATCCCTATACCCGAACTAGAACGGTTATTTGGTAACCAACAAAATAGGTAAGGATTATGAAGACCTGCGAAAAGTTTAGAAAAATAAAACTTCTACTTTCCGACGTGGACGGTGTTATGAACGACGGTAGGATTTACTATCTCCCCACCCCCGAAGGTGTGAAGGTTGCAAAATTTTTCAACGTAAGGGACGGTTTGGGTGTAAGGTTGCTCCAACGGGCGGGATTGGATTTCGGAATTATCACCGGAAGAAAGGACAAAGTTGTGGAAACCCGATGCAGAGATTTGGGATGTAGGTTTTCCGCTTTGGGGGTAAAAGATAAAGCCCGCAAAGTTTTGGAAATTCTCCAAGAGGCAAAATTGAGTAAGGAGGAAGTTGCCTATATAGGGGATGATTGGAATGACCTTCCCGTTTTTGATATAGTGGGGCTTTCCCTTGTACCCCAAGATGCGCCTCAAGAGATAAAGGAAAGGGTTGATTTCGTTATCCCCGTCAATGGAGGGGAAGGGGTTATCCGCTACGCGGTGGAAAAAATTTTAAAGTGTAAAGGTTTGTTTGAAAAAGCTGTGGAAGAATTTTTAGCATCCCTTAAGGGTTAGATTAATTTGCTTACTTTCACCTTAAATACACTTTGGGCTTCTCTGTTACCCTTGACAACCTTCGGTGCAAGGCTAAAATTGTAACGTATGCTGGGAGCGATAATAGTAACCGTGGTAATGGGGATACTTATCGGCGGTCTAACCTTAGCCCTTTGGAGACTGGGAACCGAAGAACCTCCCCACGTAAAGAATAAATAGTAAAACCCCAGATAGCTTTTAATTTTTTTAATTTCCTACCTTTTGGGTTTAACCTTCTTTAAAATATTTAATCCCCCGTTATGGGGAAAATTATTTTCGTAACCGGTGGGGTACTTTCCTCCATCGGCAAGGGTGTTACCTCCGCCTCAATAGCCACCATCCTTGAATCTATGGGTTATAAAATAACCCTCCAAAAATTTGACCCCTATCTCAACGTGGACCCGGGGACGATGTCTCCTTACCAACACGGGGAGGTTTACGTTACCGAAGATGGCGCGGAAACCGACCTTGACCTAGGTCACTACGAGAGATTTACCAATGTGGTTTTAACGAGGGATAACAACGTAACCGCGGGAAGAATCTATTACGACATAGTTCTCAAAGAGCGTAAAGGAGAATATTTAGGGGCTACCGTTCAGGTAATTCCCCACGTAACCAACGAAATAAAAAATTGGGTTAAAAAGGTTGTCAAAGGGGTTGATATTGCAATAGTTGAAATAGGGGGAACGGTGGGCGACATAGAGGGACTACCCTTTTTAGAAGCGGTTCGGCAACTGGCCATGGAATTTGGTAAACCCAACTACATTTTCGTCCACGTTACATATGTCCCCTATGTAAAGGCGGCGGGAGAGCTAAAAACCAAACCTACCCAACATTCGGTAAAGGAACTGAGGGCAATAGGAATTCAACCCGACATAATAGTTGCCCGTTCGGAGTTTGAACTGCCCACCTCTATAAAGAGGAAAATAGCCCTCTTTACCAATGTAAGGGAAGAAGCGGTTATATCCGCACCCGACTTGGAGTACATTTACGAAGTACCCCTCAAATTTAAGGAACAAAATTTAGACCATCTTATAGCCCAACTTTTGGGGTTGGAATACAGAAAACCCGACCTCTCCAAGTGGGAGAAAATAGTTTCCACCCTAAGGGGTGCGGAAAAAGAGGTTGAAATAGCCATTGTGGGTAAATACATAGAGCTAAAGGACGCCTACAAAAGTTTAATAGAAGCCCTAACCCACGGGGGAATTGCCAACGGGGTAAAGGTAAGACTAAAGTGGATAGACGCGGAGAAATTTAACCTTAAAGAGCTTAAAGATATTGATGGATTATTGGTTCCCGGAGGATTCGGAGAGAGGGGGGTTGAAGGGAAAATAAAAGCTCTTCAATACGGGAGAGAAAATAATATTCCCACTTTCGGGATATGTCTAGGCATGCAAATGATGGCGGTTGAATTCGCCCGCAATGTTTTGGGGCTAAAAGACGCCAACTCAACGGAGTTTGACCCCAATACCTCCCATCCGGTTATAGATATCCTTCCCGAACAAAAAAAGGTAAAACAGCTCGGAGGAACTATGAGATTGGGAGCTTATCCCTGCATAATATTGGAGGGAACCAAGGCGTGGGATATTTACAAAAAAAGGGAGATATACGAAAGACACCGACACAGGTATGAGTTTAACCCCGCTTACAGGGAAACCTTTGAAAAGGCGGGTATGATTGTATCGGGTCAATCACCCGACGGAAGGTTGGCGGAAATTTTGGAACTTCAAAACCACCGTTGGTATATAGGGTGTCAATTCCACCCCGAGTTTAAATCGAAACCTTTTCAACCCAATCCTATCTTTGTGGATTTCATAAGGGAAGCCTGCCGCTATAGGGAAGAAAGGTTCAGGTGATATGGGGTTTTAGACCGCAAATATACTATAAAGTTTCTTTTCCGGTCTTTTCTTTTTTGGTTTAAACTCCTATCTATGGAGGAGAAAAAAGAAAGCCCTCTTTACGGTAACCTTGAAAGGTGTGATTCACCCGATGCGGAATGTTTTAAATGCGGTTCAAAAGAGGAACTTTATAAAGACCCTTACATAGAGGGCTTATGCTTTTGTAAAACCTGCTGGGAGGAAAGGCTTATTACCCAAAAACTTACCGAAATGGGGATGGATGAAGAAATTCCTTTTGACGAGTGAGGTTACCCCTGAACCTTATATCCTATACCTCTGACGGTTTTTATATATTTACCGCATTCCCCCAGCTTTTTTCTTATTTTGGTTATGTGAACATCAACCGCCCGGGAAACCGTTTCCCTACCAAAGGGTGCTATAGCATCCATAAGGGTTGAGCGTTTCACAACCTCTCCCCTTTTTTCTAAAAGGGTTTGTAAAATTTTAAACTCCGCACGGGTTAGTTCCACCTTTTTCTCTCCGCAAAAAACCTCAAAGCGGTCGGGGTAGAGCTTTAACTCTCCAAACACGAAGGCTTCCAATCTTTGGGGGTAATATCTTCTCAAAATAGCCCTTATACGGGCGAGAAATTCCTTAACCGAAAAGGGTTTGGAAATGTAGTCGTCCGCTCCCAGGTCAAAGCCTTTCAGTTTATCCTCTTCAAGGGTTTTTGCGGTTAAAAAAACCACGGGTACATTTCTATACGCCTCGTTACCTTTAATGATTTGGGCCAATTCAAATCCGCTCATACCGGGTAGCATTACGTCCAAAACTATGAGGTGGGGTTTCTTACCTTCCGACATAAATTTTAGAAAATGTTCTCCCCTTTCAAAGGCGAAAACATCAAAACCTTCCTTCTTCAGGTTGTATTCCAGTATCTCAAGGAGGTCGGGGTCATCTTCAACCACCGCGATGGCGTAATTCATTCTATTTAAATTTTAATTAGCTCTTAGCGATGCCTAACTACGCAACCTTAAGGAATCTAATAGTTTCCATTGCAAAGTTACTCCCAAAAGAGAGCTACCTCGTGGGAGGATTTGTAAGGGACTATTTACTCAAACGACAAATAGAGGATGTAGATATAAGCCTAAAAGGGGATGTGGAAAAGTATTCCCAACTTTTGGCAAAGGAGTTCAACGCCGACTTCTTTGGTTTCAAAAAGGAAAATCTCCCTATAAGGGAAAAGGTTTACACCCTCTTTGTTCCCGTAGACGAAGGAAAAATTCGGGTGGATCTCTCGGAGTGTAAGGATTTAAAGGAAGATCTCTTCCATCGCGATTTTACCGTAAACGCTATGGCTTGGAATATTCACCACTTTGCCCAAGGGAAAAGAATTATTTTTGACCCCTTTGGGGGAGAAAGGGATTTAAGGGAAAGGGTTATAAGGGCGGTAAGGCTTGAAAACTTTTTGGAAGACCCCCTTAGAATGTTAAGGGCTTACCGTTTTGCAATTTCTTTGAACTTTACCCTAGGGCAGAGGGAACGGGAATTTATAAGAAAACATGCGCCCGCGATAAAAACCGTTGCGGGCGAAAGAATAGTTACGGAACTTTTAAAGGTGTTATCTAACCCCTCCAGTGATAGATTTTTTTACGAAACCTGTAAGGATGGATTCCTCCCTATCCTTGTCGGTTTTCCGGTGTACAACTTAAAACCGACCCTGTTGGGTTTGAGGAAACTTAACAAGCTTGTAGAGGAGGGTTTTATCGAAAAACTAGCCCAAAAGTTGGAGTGGCAAAAGAAAACCTTTTTAGGTGAATTTGGCGAAGAAGCCCTTCTTAGGCTTTTGATCTTTTTAAAAAACCTACCCCCCAAAAGGGTTAAAAAATTTGTGGAGCGATATCCTTTCGGAAGTTTTGCCACAGACTACCTTTTACGCTCTTTGGAGGGGTACCATCTCCTAATGGAAAATCCACCCAAAAGTGTTGCCGACCTTTACGATTACTTAAAAAGGTTTGAGAAATTTCTATTCCCCATAGGGGTTATATCAAAGGTATCGAGCCACTTCGAAAGGTTTTCACCCATTTTGGAATTTTACCGTGGAAAGTTTAAAAAGTTTTCCACCCCCCTTTTGTCGGGGAAGGATATTTTGAGGATTAGAAAAATAAAACCCTCACCCTTGATGGGAATAATTTTGAAAAAACTTGTTTTGGCTCAACTGGAAGGAAAGGTTAAAACCCGAGAGGAGGCGGAAGAATTTGTTAAGAACCTTCTTAGACCCTCTTCCACTTAGTTCCAAAAGGGGTGTCTTCCAATATTATCCCCTTCTCCTTAAGACGGGCCCGTATTTTATCCGCTATATCAAAAAGCTTCTTTTCCCTTGCCATTTGTCTTACTTCAACGAGGAGATTTATCAGCTCTTTGTCCACTACGGCGGAAGCGGGTTCCAGCTCCTTTTTAACAACTTCTTTTACTGGACACCTCGGAAGCACATCTTCCAATAGTCCGAAAATGTTCCTTAGGGTATTTTTTACCGAGTTTATCGCATAACCGTAAGCCTCCAAAGCTTGGGAGGATATTTTCTTGTCCTTGAAGGCTTTATTACGCAATTTATTCATTTCGGAAATCAAGTTCATATAGGATGCCAAGGCTTCTTGGGTTTTGAAGTCTTCCGAGAGGGCTTTAAAGAAGCCTTCTTCCGTCTCTTTTACAAACTCGTAAAGGGGGTGAACTCCTCCCAAGTTTTCCTCATAGGTTTTAAGCTCTTTTAGTTTTTCGTAATCTTCAACCGCTTGTCTTATGCGTTCGTAAACCTTTTTGGCATTCTCCATTTTTTCCCAAAAGAAATCCAAGGGACTCCTGTAGTGGACGCTTAAGACCAGAATTCTCAAAACATCGGGGTGGTATTTGGTATAAATCTCTTTAAGGGTTACAAAGTTACCCAATGACTTAGACATTTTTTGTCCGTTTACGATAACCAAACCGTTGTGCATCCAATATCGGGCAAAAGGTTTTTCCGTAAGGGCTTCCGCTTGGGCTATCTCATTCTCGTGGTGGGGAAATATTAGGTCTAACCCCCCTCCGTGGATATCTATAGTTTCCCCCAAATGTTTAAACACAAAACAAACGCATTCGGTATGCCACCCCGGGCGTCCTTTACCCCAGGGGCTATCCCATGCGGGTTCTCCCGCCTTAGACCGCTTCCAGAGGGCAAAGTCCAAGGGATTTTTCTTATCCTCTCCCGGTTCAACCCTTGCACCCGCTATAAGTTCGTCCACACTCCTTTTGGAAAGTTTTCCGTAGTCTTTAAACTTTTCCACCGAAAAGTAAACATTTCCCTCGGGAGTTGCATAGGCAAAACCTTTTTCTATAAGTTTTTGAATCAACTCAATAATTTCGGGAATATGGTCGGTAACGCGGGGTTCTACGTTTGCGGGTCTTATCCCTATAAATTGCGTATCCTCGTAGTAGCGGGCTATGTAACGGTCCGCTATTTCCATAAAGTCTTTGCACTCTTCCTTTGCACGGGTTATTATTTTGTCGTCCACATCGGTAAAGTTTCTTACAAATCTAACTTGGTATCCCAAATGTTCCAAAAATCTCCTAAAGACGTCAAAAACTATTAAACTCCTCCCGTGTCCTACGTGACTTTCGTCGTATACCGTAACACCGCAAGTGTAAATTTTAACTTCCGGCGGATTGAGGGGGACAAACTCCTCCAATTTACCCGAAAGGGTGTTAAATAACTTAAGGGTCATAGGTTGGAATTATAAAACCCCATTAGCCAAGTTTGTGGCTAATAAAAATCATTGGTAATTATCGGTGGGTATTACTATAGTTAAATTTTAACGGTTGCGGGAGAGCTATACAGGTAGCTCCAATTGGATTGGTGAGAAGCGGGGTGGAGCAGCCTGGTAGCTCGCCGGGCTCATAACCCGGAGGTCGCGGGTTCAAATCCCGCCCCCGCAACCAGTTAAATCCTCGTCTCGATGTTCAAGGTAGGAAAGGTTTCTTATGTGAATACCATACCGTTATTCCACAAATTAAAATCCTTTCCTATAATTGAAGGAGTTCCTTCTGAATTAGTTAAGCTTCTCAGAAATGGTGAAATTCAAGCAGGGATAGTTTCGTCGGTTGAGTACTTTTTTTTCCCCGAAAAATATCTCATTCTTCCTAATATTTCCATATCTTCAAAAGGGAGTGTTTGTTCGGTAAAACTATTTTCCCATAAGCCCATTGAGGAAATAAAAAACGTTAATATTACATCAGCTTCGTTGACTTCAAGGTATTTACTCTATTACATATTCGAAGGAAAATTTGGCTTCCTTCCAGAAGAAAAAAAATTATCAGAAGCGGAGGCTATACTCCTAATAGGAGATGAAGCTATGGAAAATGACGAATATCCTTATGTTTACGATTTAGGTGAAGAATGGTACAAATTTCATAAACTTCCATTTGTATTTGCTCTTTTTCTGGTAAGAAGAGATGCAGATAAAGATTTTTCCAAAAGGCTACACAGAGAAATAATTGAGAGTTTGAATAGCTTTTTTAAAGAGGCAATAAACGACTTTGAAAGATACAGGTTTTATTTTACCAACTGCATTGATTATTCCCTTGAAGAAGAACATTTAAAGTCTCTCGATATATTTTTTGAATATCTTTCAGAAAAATTTAAAAAGAAAAAACCGAAACTGGAATTTTTAAAGTGATTATCTTTCCCTTTCTCCTCTGATAAATTCTTCAACCATCTTTTTGGCTTGCCAATCGGGATATTGGATAGGAGGATGTTTCATCGTATAAGCACTTATAGAATAGAGAGGTCCG
>DTXZ01000056.1 GCA_012962155.1 Aquificales bacterium | reverse complement strand
ATAGAGGTAGAGGAGATACAAGAAAAAGCCAAAGAAAGTTTAGGAGGATATGAAATAATTAAGGATTTCCCCTATCTAATAACGGTGGGGAGATTAACAAAACCAAAAGGTCAATGGTATTTACTGAGAATTTTTAAACATCTAAAAACCAGATACAAAGATTTAAAACTCATCATATTGGGAGAGGGGAAATTAAAAAATTACCTCGTTGAATTGTCCCAAAATTTGGGATTGAAAACCTATGTATGGGATAGGGATATGTTGAATAAAGCCTACGATGTTTATTTCTTAGGTTTCCAAGAAAATCCTTATAAGTTTATAAAACATGCAAAATTATTCATCTTTACCTCCTTATGGGAAGGTTTGCCCAATGTATTAATAGAAAGCTTAGCTGTAGGGAAAACGATAATATCAACCGATTGTAGGACAGGGCCAAGAGAGATTTTAGCCCCCAATACCGACTTCCTCTACCAAACCTCTTCACCATCTGTAGAAGAATTCGGAATTTTAATGCCCACCTTTGAGGAAAAGCTGTTAAAAGCCAACGACCCACTAACAGAAAAGGAAAAGGTTTGGATTAACACCCTATCGGAAGTTTTAAACGATGAGAAACTTCTCAAGAAATACGAATTAAAAGCTCCCAATAGGGCCTATGATTTTCATATTGATAAAATTACCAATCTCTGGTTGGAGATTATTGAAAAGTGAACTACCCCGCCTTAGGTCGTTGGTATAGCAGGCTTATTTTTTGTTATTTATGCCCGTTATCGGCGGGTATATTCAAAGTTGAATTTTAATTCTGATTCCAACTTCTTCAACCGCCTTACGGCGGGCGGGCTATATCTCCGCATCACAGATACAGAGTTTTAGCCCGCGAATTTACTATAAAGAAATTAACGTTTGGACCAACGGTATTTAGCACGTGCACCCATTTGATCGTATTTTTTCCTTTCCTTTTCCCTTGCGTCTCTAGTTAGCAGTCCCGCCTTTTTAAGTTTAGGTCTCAAATCGGGATTATAGGCGAGTAAAGCCTTGGCTATTCCGTACATTATGGCTTCCGCCTGTCCGCTTATACCTCCACCTATTACCTCTGCAAAAATTCCGAACTTTCCTTCAGTGCCGGTTATTTTGAAAGGTATCATTATTCTGTTGTAAAGGGTTTCCCTCATTACGTAATCTTTAAGATTATATTCTTTGCCGTTTTGGGTTCTAACGATCTGTTTATCCGCCATACCGGGTAAAATCCAAACCTTGGCAATAGATTCCTTTCTCTTTCCGGTAGCGTAAAAGGAGTTATCGGGTGTTATCTTGAAATCTTTCAGCTTTTGCATTACTTCCTCCTCCTATTTATTATGCATTTATCTCAAGGGGTTTGGGTTGCTGCGCTTGGTGGGGATGGTTGGGTCCAGCGTAAACCTTTAGTCTTTTCATCATCCTGTGTCCTAGTTTGTTTTTGGGAAGCATTCTCTTAACCGCCAGCTTTATAACTTTTTCGGGATTGTGTTGAAGCATCCACCTTAGGGGTCTCTCTTTAAAACCGCCGGGATATCCGCTGTGCCACCTGTAGAGTTTTTTATCCATTTTTTTTCCTGTTACAGAGATTTTCTCCGCATTTACAACGATTACGAAATCTCCAACGTCTATATCGGGGGACCAATAAACTTTGTGTTTACCCATTAAAATTTTTGCTATTTGGGTGGCGAGCCTCCCCAAAGTTTTTCCGGTTGCGTCAACGATATACCAATCCCTCTTTACCTCGTAAGGTTTAATTCTGTATGTCTTCATTTCCTCCACTCCAAATGATATTTTTAAACCGAAAAGGATTATTATAAACAAAGGAGAATGCTAAGATACGAACCTATTTACGATATTACCGCCGACGCGGGAATAAGGGTATACGCCTCCTCTAAAGACCGGCTTATTTGCAACTCGGTGAAGGCTATGGTAAACGAAATGGTATCCCTCCAAAAGGTTCAACCTAAAGAGGAATTAACCTTAGAGGTTGAAAGTGTTGGTTTCCCTTACCTGATAGCCGACGTTTTAAACAAAGTCCTTTACCTATTTGATGTTAAAAAATTTGTACCTTCCGAGTGTGAGGTGTTTGAATTAACTCCCGACGGGACGAAGGTAAGGTTACTATTAAAGGGTGAAACTTACGACCCCCAAAGGCATGGCAGGAAATTACTTATAAAGGCGGCTACTTACCACCGACTTAAAGTGGAGAAAAAAGAAAAAGGATGGATTGCGGAGGTTATTTTTGACATTTAAAGACTTTCTATTAACCTGGTGTTTATCTTTATCTCCATCTCCCCATTGCGATAAACTTCTTGTAAAACCTCTTGAAGTTTTCTAATGTATTGGGAATTTCTCACAAGGAGGCGGTAGTGGTCTTCAACCTCCGCGGCGACATTTTCCACCTGTTTAACCGATAGGATTTTTATAACCGCCAAACCTTTACCCGTTTTAACCGCAATATATCTTTTACCCTTTAAGACTTCAAAGAGTGTTTGTACGGGAAGGCCAAAATTTTGTATTAGGGTAAATCCTATCGTTTCAACCTCCTTGACTTCTGTCTTATATTTCCCCTCTAACACCTCTTTGGTCAATTTATCTTTATGTTTTTCTATCCACTCCAACGTTTTAAGCTTCTTGTAAACCGCCTTCACTTCCTCTTTTACCTCTTCAAAAGAGGGTATTCTCCTTTCGCCTTCCCTATAAACCGCTATTAGATACCCGTCTTTCACTTTTTCAACAACAATCTTTTTGTTTTGTGAAACCTTTTCCACCAACTCTTTGAATTCACCGTAGTTTTCTTCTTTACTTATCGGAAAAACCTTAAAGGGTTTCAGATTTAAATTTTCTCCCTTTGCAAGGGAGCTATACAACTTTTTAACTTCCTCTTCGGAAGTTACTTTGAAAATCTCCACTTTTGGAGCTTCTTCTAGTGCGAAATTGTTTTGTACCTTTTTGTAAAACTCTCTTAATTCCTTTTCGTCAAATTTCACTTTAGAAGTGAATTGTTTGTAATCCAGTTCCAAAATTTGGGTTTTTATTTTCAAAGTAAACGGAAAGAGAAAAGCCTTTAAAGTTTCCCTGTTTACATAGGTCGTTGAAAAGACCGCGGATTTATATTTATTAGCCAAAAGGGTGGTTTTTACAATTTGTTCAAACTCTTTAGGGGTTAATCTTAAATAATACAGATACCTTTTAAATT
>DTXZ01000055.1 GCA_012962155.1 Aquificales bacterium | reverse complement strand
TGTCTTCTCGACTATTGGCTTGATTGCCTCATTAACCTTGGGGTCTAGGTCTAGGTTCAACGTCTTCAACTTTTCTATGAATGTCTCGTCGTAGAGTAGGTTTGTAGCAGTCTTTGTTATTGGTAGGTGGCTGCTTATTATGCTATGTATTGCTACTAAGTCTGGGTCATTGGCCTTCAAAACCAGTAGGAATGCAATCTTGTGATACACGTCTTTGAGCTCCTCGTACTTGGGGTTGTCTTTGCCAGCGTTTGCAGCAACATACCAGACAAATGGCTGGCTTAGTGTTACTGGCTTCTTGCCAGGCTCACCTGCAGCAAATAGTGTGTAGTAGAAGTATTTTTCAACCTCTTCTGCGGTTAGTGGTCTCTTTTCTCCTGTTGCAGGATCTGTATGGTATGGCTTAGTCTGCCACTCAGTCCAGTGCCATGTACCGCCTATGAATACCAGTGTCTTACCATCGACAACTGTTGGGTGTATCTGTTTAGCCCAGTCCCAAGACATCAAAACCATAAATATCAGTTAGGTTGAAACCTAATACCGCCGCTCCACTTGCATTACTTGCCGCTTTTGCAGAAATTGTAAGAGCATTACCAAAAGCATCATCTCCATTAATAACTAGATATTGGTCCTTGTGAGAGCCAAAGTGAACTTCATAAAAATCTCCGGCTAATAAACGTCTGCCATCAAATTCCGTCTGTTTAACAATTTGGGCAATATTTCTCACATACTCATTAATCTGCTGCTGAGCCTGGATTCGTTCATCTTTAGTATGGGCATTTGCGGCTTCTACGATTTTATCCTTTATTTTTACGAGGATATCGTAAATTTTTCCCAAGGCGTCATCAACAATTCTTGCGGCTGCCAGACCATATTGGGCGTTTTGGGTACCCCTCTGGAGACCAACATGGGTTTGTTTGAGATAGTCTGCAATAAATAGGTCGGTTGCATCATCGGCAGCCCTAACAATTCTCAATCCGGTAGAAAGTTGCTGCTCCAATTTAGAAAGTTTTGTTCTGTTTCTATATAGGTTTGTCAAGCCTACATCCGCTTCATAGTTGTTTAAGATTCTGAAAGCCATCTTCTTCCCCTCCTTTAGGTTTTGTAATAAAAAATCGGAAGTTATCGGAAAGTTTTTAGCCCTTAAGCTCCTAATTATTTAGTTGACATTAAATTGTCACGAGAATCTTATTGGTAATAGCTTAACGATAATACTATTGTGATATAAACATTTTCTAATGTTACAAAGGAGGAATTTTCAAAATGACCAAAAAAAAGGTAGTTATTATCGGTGGGGGAGTTGGAGGTTTAGCCACGGCTTACGCCCTTAGGAATTTAATGAAAGATATTGAAATTATACTAATATCGGACCAAAAAAATTTCGTTTTTGCCCCTTCCTTACCCCACGTAGCGGTATTGGATAAAAATCCATCGGGTATACAGGCGGATTTAAGTAAGATTTTACCCGGGAAAAATATTCAGTTTGTAAACTCCGAAGCCCAAGAGGTTGACCCTGATGCACAAAAGGTTAAGTTGGCAAACGGAGAAACCGTGGAATACGATTACCTGGTATTTGCGACGGGACCAACTTTAAATTGGGAGCCCGCTATAGAGATAGAGGAAGGGGCCAAGGTTTACTCCATTTGTACTTTAGACCACGCATTGGAAACCAGAGAAGCTATTCACAGGCTTATAGAAAATCCGGGGCCTGTAGTTGTTGGATCCATAGAGGGAACCTCTTGTTTTGGACCACTTTACGAGTTTGCCTTTATGGTGGATTACCGAATAAGGAAGGAACACCTGAGACACAAAGTTCCTATAACGATTGTAACTTCCGAACCCTATTTGGGTTACGCGGGATTGGGAGGTATTGGACCCTCCAAGAGGTATTTGGAAGATATAACAATGGAAAAATCCATTTGGACTTACGCCAATGCAAAAATAAAAAAAGTTGGCAAAGATTACGTAGAGTTTGCCCTCTGCGATTTGGATGGGAACGAAATAAAAACTTTGCAAGTTGAAAGCGAACTGACAATGCTTATGCCTTTCTTTGAAGGTCCCGATGTTATAAAATCCGCAGGTGAAAAGGTAGCAAATCTCAAAGGTTTTGTAAAGACCAATAGGTGTATGTATGTACCCGATTATCCCAACATTTACGGTGTGGGGGTTTGCGTGGCTATTCCACCCGTTCAGCAAACCCCTATCCCCACCGGAGCACCCAAAACGGGACAGATGATAGAGGGTATGGCCGTGGCGGTAGCCCACAATATTTACAACGATATTAAGGGTATAAAAGAAAGGGTGGCACCAAGGCTTCCCGCAATTTGCATAGCCGACTTCGGAGATAAAGGTTTTTTCGTATTGGCAGACCCGGTTATACCCCCCAGACAAAGGGTGATTTGGAGAGAAGGTAAGTGGGCTCACTGGATGAAGGAAGCCTTTGAAAAATACTTTATGATAAAGGTTAAATATCTTAAGAATATAACCCCTTGGTTTGAAGAATTGGGTCTAAAACTTATATTCAACATTGAATACATAGAACCTTGTAAGGAGTGTTCGGGACCTACCGCAAGCAGGTGTTAAACCTTTTTTCTTTTAGAGGTTTTTAAATTTAAACTGCTATGCGGATTAGATTGAACAAATTCTTGGCCGATGCGGGTGTTTGTGCTAGGAGGAAAGCGGACAAACTTATAGAGGAGGGAAGGGTTAAAGTAAACGGTGAACCCGCCAAGCTAGGAATGACTGTAAATCCCCAAAGGGATATCGTTGAGGTGGACGGTAAGCCCGTTAAACCTCAACGGAAACGTTATCTCATTTTTAATAAACCTTGTTGCGTTTTAACCCAATTGGGGAAAGACCCAAGGGGTAGGAAAACTTTGGACGAGTTTTTAAATAAAATTCCCGAAAGGGTTTTTCCCGTGGGAAGATTGGACTACAACACCACGGGACTCTTAATATTGACCAACGACGGTGAGTTAGCGCAGAGAATTCTCCACCCCCGTTACAAGTTACCCAAAGTTTATATCGCCCTTGTGGAGGGAAGGGTCCATCCCAAAACCCTAAAGGAGATGAAAAAGGGAACCGAGTTGGAGGATGGCTTTGCCAAACCCGACGGGGTTAGGATTGTAAGATATGAAGGTGACGACACGAGGTTGGAAATAGTCTTCCACGAAGGTAGGAAACACATAGTAAAGAGGTTTCTCGCAAAGTTTGGGCATAGGGTAAAACAGTTACACCGCACCCAAATAGGTCCTATTAAATTGGGAAAACTTCCACCGGGAAAGATAAGGGAAATGAGCATTGTAGAGTTAAACCGACTAAAACACGCGGTGGGGCTCAAGTAATTTATCCTAACCCGCTAGAGCCAAAACCTTTTTCCCCCCTTTCGGTATCGGAAAGGTTCTCACTTTCCTCAACTTCTGTTTCTAGATAGGGAACAATTAAAAGTTGGGCTATTCGGGAGTGTTTTTCCAATTTAACCTCTCTGTTTCCGAGATTTATCAAAAGGACTTTTACCTCCCCGCGGTAGTTTTCGTCTATAACTCCCGCCAAACAATGTAAGGCGTATTTCAAAGCCAACCCGCTTCGGTCTTTTACGAGACCAAAATACCCCTGAGGAATTTCAATCGCTATACCGGTGGATACCGCCTTCCATTCCCCCGGTTTCAGAATAACATTTTCTACCGAATAGAGGTCTAAACCGGCATCTCCCTTTCTCTTTCTCACCGGAAGGCGGGCATCTTCCCTTAGCTTTTTAACCTTCAGGCGTAATCCCATAAAAATGTAATCTTCTATGGCGGTTCGTATTCTTTTGCTTTTTATTATCGCTTTCTTTTCCGTTTACAATTTAGGTGTAAACGATATATGGCAACCTAACGAGTCTTTTTATGCCGAAACCGCAAGGGAAATTCTGGAAAAGGAAAACCCTTTGGAGCTTACCTACAATTACGAACCGAGACTGGAAAAACCTCCTTTAACTTACTGGCTAACCGCCCTATCCTATACCCTCTTTGGAATTGGTGAATGGCAAACCCGAATTGTCCCCCTCCTTTCCGCATTGGGAACAGCCATACTTCTCATTTTTTACGGAAGGGTTGTAGCGAGTTTATCGGTAGGAGTCCTTTCCGCCCTAATATTTTTGTCATCTCTACAAGTTTTTTCCCTAGCCCGCTACAACTCTCCCGAAATGCCTTTAACCTTCTTCCTAACGGGGGCCTTTATCTTTCTCCACCTTTACGATCTTAAAAATAGGTTTTTATATCTCCTCCTTTCGGGAGTATTCCTTTCCCTTGCCCTACTTACGAAGGGTATTCCCTTTCTATTTCCCTACCTTGGCGTTTACCTCCTTTATCTACTTTTGAAGGTCGCCGTATTCAAAGCGGATAACTTCAAGAGTTCCTTTAAAAAGTTTTTAACCGTTACGGTTACCGCTATTGTTTTCTCCATACCGATATTGGGATGGTATGTTTACTGCTACCTGCAATACGGGACACTGTTTTTAAAGGTTTTCTACTCCGAGGTTGTCCATAGGGCCATAGACCCCAACAAAGGGTGGAACTTACTATTTTACCCAATCGTAATTTTGTGGGCCTTTCTACCTTTTTCGCTAATTTTTTATTACTCCCTCGTGGGGTTTTTGGTTAGGTTTAAAAATTTTCGGGAGTATGTATTCCCCTTTTCTCAATTTTTCGTCTTTTTGGCGGTATTTACCGTGGCAAAAGGAAAAATCCCCGTTTATATTTTGCCCGCTTTCCCCTTTATGAGCATTTTAACCGCCCGCTTAGTGGGAAAAAGGCACGTGGTTTTAACCTTTTTGAACGGAATGTCGTTCTTTTTAATGGCTCTAACCACTTTTGTATTTATCCACTTTTTGGAAATACCTTTGGATTTCGAAATGGTATTAATCTTTTTAATAACCTTCACCCTTTGGATTTCCCTAGAAAACTGGGATATAACCCGAACCGTTATAGCGGTTTTACCCCTTTTATACTTGGTAACTTTTAAAGTTTTACCTTTTGTTGAAAAATACAGACCTTATAAAGAGATTGTTACTTCTCTTAAAGAGCAATTTCCCAACAAAAAACTTGTAACCGCGGGAGTGTTTTACAAAAATTTTCCCTTTTATTGGGAGGGAAAGGTTTACGATAAAAAAGCAATTTTTATGTTCAAGCCTTCCGAGATTTTACTCTTTTCACCGACCCCTTTAAAGGGGTGGAAAATAGTTAAAGAGGTTGAACTCTACACGGGTTCGGAATCCCGCTTTATAGTTTTCTTAAAGGATATAAAAGAACAGCGAAGGTTTAAAAAGTTTTATTTTCTCATTAAGGATTGAATTTTTTAAGTTGGGAAAGGTTTTTCATTAAAAGTTCTTCCGCCTTTTGAAGTTCATGTATTTCTTTTTCCGAAAGTTTTATTCGGTCTTTTAGGTAGTTTTTCATTACCAAAAGGGTTTCTTCCAAAGTTAGTTCAACCGCTTTGGATATTTCCTTTTTCAGTCTATCCCCCACTTCGGTTTGTAAAATTTTTAGAATTTCCTTTCTTAATTGGTATTTCTTTCGGATTATTAGTCCCATTCCCAGTAGAATTCCGAGAGAGGCCATAACTCCTCCGGTGATATCAAGGACAAAAGACCCTCCCAAGAGCATTAGCAGAGAACCCGCTATTAGGCTTCCCCCCATCATCGCAATCGCTTCTTCCGACCCTTCTACCTTTATCTGTTTTACGTTTTCGCCAAATTTTTCGGTTATTTTTTCCTCTACCCGATGGTTGGGCTCCTTTCCGAGTTTTTTATAAAACCTTTCAAACTCCTTCAACCTTTCGGCGGCCTCTTCAACCGCCGGTTTTAAAACTCCATTTTCAAAGAGTTCCAATTTAGGAATTAGCGTATTTTTCACAAAAAGCTGTAAATCCCGCTCAATATCGCCTTTAAGTAGTTCCAAAAATTCTTTAATCCTTCCCTTTCTAAAGGTTAGGTCTATAAGGGATAGATTTTCTATCTTTTCCGAAACCCTTTGGGAGAGATCACTAATCCAGAGGTCAACCGATTCCAGCAAAAGGTCTTTATACTTTTGGGCCTCTAACAGTCTACGGTTTACCAATGCCAGAACCTCTTTTAGGTTACTTTCTATCTTTTGAGCTTCCCTTTTGAGTTTTTCCAATTCATCTAAACATTGTTCGTAAGACTTTAGGAGCTCCCCCCCTACCGCTTTTAGTTTCTCCTTTAATTGTCTCTCACCGGTGTAATTTTCCTCCAAAAATTTCCTTAAAGCGTCAAAACCGCTATCCTCCTTTCCTTGAAGTTCCTTTAAGGCGGAAACCGCAAACACTTTGGGTTTGTAAATACCCCTTTCCGACGCGTATTTTTCAACTTTTTTTACTATCTTTTCCACCTCTTGGGGGTTTTTTAATAAGTCCTTTTGTTGAAGAACGAATATTAGTTTCTTACCGAAACGGTTTGAAATTGCCGAAATCCAATCCCAAATAGGTTTGGTGTGGGGATTATACGCGGGAAGGACCACCAAAATAATATCGCTACGGGGTAAAAATTTTTCCGTTATATAGGTGTGGTGTTCCAAAACCGAATTTATTCCCGGGGTATCAACCACAACGAAACCCTTCAAGAGGGGGTTGTTTATACACACCTCTTCGGTGATGTTATCTATAGGCCTCCTTTTGGGTTTTTCACAAAATTTTATAACCGTTATTCGGTCGGTACATATATCAACGTCCGTCTTACAGAGATCGGGAATACCCAGTAACGCGTTTAGGAAGGAGCTTTTCCCCGCATTTACCTCACCAAACACGGTTATAAAAAAAGGACTTTCCAACCTCTCACCGATTTTTTCCAAACTTTCGATTTTTGAAATAAAGCCGAACCTTTTACAAATCCTTTGGAGGTCTCCTATCTTCTTATGTAGAAACCGTAGGGGTTGCTCCGAAATTTGAAACATCTAAAGGAGGAATATTAAAGGAGAAAATTAACCTCTAAGGGTTAGAAGCATTTGGGCGGTAAGGATACTATTTATTTTTGCCTGTATATTCTGCAATCCCGCTATGTAACTTTCCAAACGTGCAAAGCGTCTTTTTAGATAATCTTCTTTTTCCGTAATGTATTGTTGGTAATAATCAATTTTTTCGGTTAGTCTATCTTCAATATCTCGGTAGCCCCTTATAAGACTGGCTACATAGGCGGTATTGATTGCCAAATCCGATAAATCTTTGGCTTTCTGCACTATATCGTAAAGGACCTTCCAGTTTTCCTTGGGGGTTTCTTCCAAAAATTTTTGCAGTTCGGCAAGGTTTATTTGAACCGTTCCGTCATTCTCGTTGAAATCAACGATGTTATACTTCCCCGCATTGGGGTCTTCCATTAGCGGGAAGAACAACCTTTGTAATCTTATTTTCAATTCCTTAAGTTCGTAATCGCTTACGGTCGGGGCGGATACTTTATCCCCCTCAGTGGTTATTTTGGTTAAAGAATTTATTTTGGAAATTACCGCGTTTACCTTTTCCACAAAATCTTTAAATACTTTGGCAATACCTTCGTAGTCTTTTTTTATGGTTACCGTGAAGTTGCCCTTCTTTTTTACCCTTACTTTCAATCCCGGTAGGATATTTGTAAAGGTATAACCGGGGTCGGTAAAGGTTTGGTTCCCCACTTGGAGTTCGGAATTTTGGGCTCCTTGAATGATATAGTAGTCACCGAGAACCTCTTGTAGGGAGCCGGAGCTATAGGGTCCCCCTGCCGTGCTTTCATAGCTAGAAGCTTTTACATCTTTTTCCATCAAAGCGAATTGATAACCGTTTCCAACATACATAGTGTAAGCGTGAATGTATTTACCGACATCGGGATCGTTGTTTATTTTATCTATTAAGGCTTGCAATGTATCGCTACCTTTGAAGGTGATAGTTTTTGTAGAATATCCATTGTAGATAAGTTCTAAACTATAAACTTTGTCGGGATTTGAAGGATCAAATTGCTCATTAGGGTCGGAAAATACCCTGGAAAAGTGGATAATTTCTATTTGGGCAACCTTATTAACGGTAGCGGAAGCGGTATATTCGGGTATATCGTTACTGATAACGGTAATATCCGCAACATCGGGGTTTGAAACTTCAAAAGTCTTTTTGGAAAACCAAGATTTTTGGTCTATACCGGAAGTAAAATTGTAGAGGTCCACTAAGGTATTTTTTAATTCCTTTAAAGCACTTAAAGTTTTGTCTACTTGCTTTTTTTTTGCTTCCAACCTCTGTATTCTTACACTTTCCAACCGAAGTAACCCGTCCAATAAAGTTCCCCAATCGAAGGCGCCCGTAATATTGGGATAATAAATTTCTCCGGCCATAACAATCCTCCTTTAGTATTAAATTAATTCGGAATTTTGAATGTTTTGTTTAACAACGGGAAAGGAATTAGGATAGAAGGCCCAAAAGTTTTAGTTCTCTACGGGTTCTCTCTATAGCCCTTTTAATACTTTCCGCCGATTTAAAAGTGTCTTGAAAACCCAAGATGGCGGAGATAACGGCAACTCCGTCAACGCCAACCTTTATAACCTCCTCTACATTGTAGGGCATAATACCCCCTATGGCTACCAAAGGTTTTTTAGCCACCTCTTTGGCCTCTTTTAGTAATCCGGTTCCAACCACTAGGGGTTTTTCCTTTGTAGGAGTCCTAAAGATAGAGCCGAAAGCTATATAGTCCACCGGGAGGTTGTTGGCGGCCTTTACCTCCTCAATAGAGTGGGTAGATATTCCTATAATTTTTTCCTTTCCCAAAATTTTTCTTACCACCTCGGCGGGTAAATCATCTTGGCCTATATGAACACCGTCCGCATCCACCGCCAGTGCCAAATCGATTCTATCGTTGACTATCAGAGGAACGTTATACCTTTTTGTGAGTTCCCTAAGTTGCAACAGTTCCTCATACATTTCTCGGGTGGTTTTTGACAGGTTCTTGGAGCGGTATTGAACGATAGTTACCCCACCTTTTATGGCATCTTCTATAGCCTTAAGCCAATCCCTACCTTCCAAATACCCGTCGTCGGTTATCAAATAAAGGGTCAAATCAAATTGCATAACTTTAGCACTTAACAAAACTATTTTTAACTTTCAAGCATAAGCGATTGGCAAGAAAGTTTCCCAAGTTACGAGGAAAATTATTTTCTTAAATTAGAGATGACTAAAGAAAGGAGTGAAAAAGAGATGGAGGAAATTAGAAAGATAGAATTGGAAGCTCACTTGCCCGGTCATCCCGAGCCTATAAGGATAAGAACCGGCGATATAGCCCGTCTTTCGGACGGTGCGGTTATAGTCCAACAAGGGGAAACCCAAGTATTGGTTACCGCGGTAATGGACGAAAAACCTATGGAGGATATAGATTTCACCCCCTTGGCGGTTGAATATAGGGAGCAAACCGCCGCCTTCGGCAGAATACCGGGAGGTTTCTCCAAAAGGGAAGGTAAACCGTTGGATAGAGAGGTTTTGGTAGCCCGTTTGGTAGACCGCCCTATAAGACCTCTCTTTCCTAAAGATTATTACTACGATACGATAATAACAGCCCTTTTGCTTTCCGCCGACGATAAATACGACCCCGACATTTTGGCTATAACCGGGGCTTCCGCGGCCCTTCACCTTTCCCGTATCCCCTGGGAAGGACCCATAGCGGGTGTTAGGGTTTGCAAAATAGAAGAAAAATTTGTCGTAAACCCAACTTATGAGGAGAGGAAAAAGGCCGACCTTGACATAGTTATAGCGGGCACCGAGGACGCAATAGTAATGGTTGAGGGGGGAGGAAAGGAAGTTCCCGAGGAGGTGCTAAATGAGGCCCTCTACTTTGGCCATCGGGCCCTTCAACCGCTTATAAAACTCCAAGAGGAATTGAGACAAATCGTTGGGCAGCCAAAGTTGGATTACGAAAAAATAGACCTACCGCAGGAATGGAAGGAGAAGATAAAGGAATTCGCAGGTGAAAAGATATATCAAGCCCTATTTATAAGAGATAAAAGGGAGAGGAAGGAAACCCTTGACAGGATATTGGAGGATACCCTTCAAGCTTTGCAGGTTCCCGAAGAACTCCTCTTTAGGGCTAAGGTTTACTATAAAGAGCTTGAAAGTGAAATAATGCGTAAACACCTCTTTGATACGGGGGTAAGGATAGACGGTAGGAAACCCGATGAGATACGACCTATAACCATAGAGGTTCATCCTTTCCCCCGCCCCCACGGAAGTGCAATATTTAGAAGGGGACAAACCCAAGCGGCGGTTAGCGTAACTTTGGGCTCCCCCGAAGAAGCCCAATTGGAAGAGAGCATTTATGAAGGGGAGTGGTATAGGAGATTTATGCTCCACTACTTTATGCCACCCTTCTCCACCGGTGAGGCCAAACCTTGGGGTCCCCCCCGTAGGAGAGAAATAGGACACGGTTATTTGGCCCAAAGGGCTTTGGAACCTCTGATACCCGACGAAGAAACCTTCCCCTACACCATAAGGGTGGTGTCTAACATTTTGGAATCCAACGGTTCCACCTCTATGGCTACGGTATGCGGCGCCTCTTTAGCCCTCTTTGATGCGGGAGTGCCTATAAAAGGGGGGAAACACGTTGCGGGTATAGCAATGGGGCTGGTTATGAGGGAGGACGGTAAATACATAATCCTTACCGACATTTTGGGAGACGAAGACCACCTAGGAGATATGGACTTTAAAGTGGCGGGAACCCGCGACGGAATAACCTCGGTGCAAATGGACATAAAGGTAAAGGGGATTACCAAAGAGATTATGAGGGAGGCATTGGAGAGAGCCCGCAAGGCGAGAAATTACCTATTAGGCCTTATGTATAAAGCCATCCCCAAACCGAGGGAGAAACTATCTCCCTACGCACCCCGATTGGAAATCGTTGAAATTCCCGAAGATAAGGGAACGCTTATCATCGGTCCCGGTGGAAAAACGGTAAGGGAAATTCAAGAAAAAACGGGAGCTACCGTGTGGGTATTGGAAGGCGGTAAGGTTTCAATAACCGCCCCCAACGAGGAATCCCTTGAAAAGGTTAAGAAAATGATTAAGGAGATAACCAAAGATGTCGAAGTGGGAGATATCTATGTGGGTAAGGTAACCCGAGTAGAACCCTACGGTGCTTTTGTTGAAATCCTTCCCGGTAAAGTTGGGCTGCTCCACGTGTCCAAAATTCCCGGTTACATTCGCGATGCCAGAGATATTTACAAAGTGGGGGACATTATTAAGGTAAAGGTTGCGGAACTGGACGAACTGGGAAGACCGAAATTCACCACCCGCGGTGTTCACGCGGGGGAACAAAAGATAGAAAACCTATACATAACCGAATGGGGGGGAGAATACCTAAAACAGATGAAGGAGGGAAAAACCTTTGAACAACTAAGGGAGAAGGAAAGGAGAAAAGCTCAAGAGAGAAGGGAAAAGGACGAACTTTCCTCCGATGAGATTACCTAAGGGGATAATATTCCGCGTAAATGTCGCTCCCTATCCTCTTTAAGTTTTCCAACCTTAAAACTTCACCCCCTTGGGGGTCGGTTAATTTAAAACCCTCAAAGGGTGGTTTGCCACTTCCAAAAACCTTGGGTGCGGTGTAAACCACGAGCTTATTCCAAAGCTTTTGCCGGAAAAATTGTCCGAAAATTTTTGCCCCGCCTTCAACCAAAAGTTGAACCACCTCCCTTTTACCCAAAACTTTTAAAACCTCTTTCAAGTCCAAAAGCCCTCCTTCGGCGGGGATTTTTACCACTTCAAAACCCCTCTCTTCCAACCTCCTTATCTTTTGCGGGTCTCCCTTGGAGGTAAAAATTAGCGTCGGAGCGCTGTTATCAAGGATTTTGGCGCTTTCGGGAATTTTGAGGTAGCTATCCAAAACCACCCTCAAAGGTTTTTTCTCGCAGGAAACTAGCCTAACCGTAAGTTGGGGGTTATCCTTTAAAACCGTTCCAACTCCTACCAAAATTGAGGAACTTTCACATCTAAGGCGGTGTACCGTTTTTCTGCTATCTTGGGAGGTGATCCATTTACTTTCACCGTCCTCGGTCGCTATAAATCCGTCCAAAGTTTGGGCTATTTTTAAAACCACAAAAGGGGTTTGGGTGGTAACCCAATGAAAAAAATCCTCGTTTAGTTTTTTGGCATCCTCCTCGCAAACCCCTACGGTTACATCTATACCCGCCCTTCTAAGGTTTTCTATTCCTTTTCCCGCCACCTTGGGGTTGGGGTCTAAGGTTGCAACAACCACCCTTTTTACTCCCGCCTTTATAAGTTCCAACGAACAGGGCGGAGTTCTCCCGTAATGGGCACACGGTTCTAAGGTAACGTAAACGGTTGAACCCTTGGCTCTTGAACCGGCCTTTTTTAGCGCCACAACCTCCGCATGGGGCTGACCCGCCTTTAGGTGAACCCCTTCCCCCACTATCTTTCCACCTTTGACTATTACGCACCCCACGGTGGGGTTGGGGTGGGTAAGTCCCTTTCGGGTTTTGGCCAAGGCAATAGCCCTTTTCATGAAAATTATGTCTTCTTTCGGAGACATAGATATAAAAAGTTTCCTATGTCGCCGAGGGCTTTAATTTCGGTTTGGAACAAGGAAGGGATAGATTTTCTGGCAAGAGAGCTTCACTCCTTGGGTTACGAAATTATTTCCAGCGGTGGAACGGCAAATTTTCTAAGGGAAAAGGGGATACCCGTTAAGGAGGTCTCCCAAATTACCGGTTTCCCCGAAATTTTGGGGGGGAGGGTAAAAACACTCCACCCCAAGATTCACGGGGCAATTTTGTACCGCGATTGGGTTGAAGAGGACAAAAAACAGATAGAGGAGCTGGGTATAGAACCTATAGATGTTGTAGTCGTAAACCTCTATCCCTTTGAGGAAAAGAGAAAGGAAAATTTAGAGCTCAAAGAGTTGTTGGAATTTATTGACATCGGGGGACCTACTTTGGTAAGGGCCTCTGCAAAAAACTTTTTGAGAGTAGCGGTTCTAACCGACCCCGCGGATTACGGTTGGGTTATAGAGAAACTGAAAGGTGGAACTCTTTCACTTCAAGACCGCCTTAGACTTGCGGTGAAAGCTTTTGCCCACACATCCTACTACGATAGCGTTGTTTACAACACCCTTAGGTCGCTGCAAGAAAACTTTGAACCCCTAAAGGAGGAAACCCTGCCTTTGAAACTTAAAGAGGAGCTTAGGTACGGGGAGAACCCCCACCAAAGGGGTTGGCTCTACAAAAATCCCTTGGAGGAATTGGGTATAGTGGAAGACCCGGTTTTGCAGGGAAAGAAAATGTCCTTCAATAACTATTTAGATGCGGATAGCGCCATAAAATTGGTTTCCGAAATCCCCGAAAGGGCGTGTGCGATTATAAAACACACCAACCCTTGCGGTGTGGCGGTGGGTGCAACTACAAAGGAGGCTTTCCTAAAGGCTCTGGAGGGAGATCCCGTTTCCGCCTTTGGCGGGATAGTAGCCCTTAACGATAGAGTGGACGGGGAAACCGCCCGGGAGCTTACAAAGATATTCCTAGAAATCCTTATAGCCCCCGATTACACCCCCGAAGCCCTTGAAATACTTTCCAAGAAAAAGAACCTAAGGGTTATAAAACATTTGGGGATCTCTTTCGGTTTGGATGTAAAGAAGGTAAGCGGTGGTTTTCTCCTTCAGGAGGAGGATACCCAGCTTTACAAACGGCTGGATGTTGTAACCGAGAGAAAACCCACCGAAAGGGAAATGGAAGACCTCCTCTTTGCCTGGAGGGTTGTAAAACATACCAAGTCCAACGCCATAGTTATAGCCAAAGAGAAACAGGTTTTGGGTATAGGTATGGGTTTAACCTCCCGAGTGGATGCCCTAAAACTTGCCATTAACAAGGCCAAGGAGTTTAACAAAGACCTTAAAGGTGCGGTTGTGGCTTCGGACGCATTTTTCCCCTTTAGGGATAGCGTGGATATCGCAACCGCAGAAGGTATAACCGCCTTTATTCAACCGGGAGGGTCTATAAGGGATAATGAGGTGATAGAGGCTTGTAACGAAAAAGGTGCCGCTATGGTCTTTACCCAAATGCGCCACTTTAGGCACTAAAGTTTTTCCTTTTTTCTTTTCCCGTGTAGATTTATCCTTTATGGAGGAAATCCTCGTTGCGGATAAATATAGGGTTCCCAAGGATAGGTATTACACCAAGGAACACGAGTGGTGTTTGCCCGAAGAAGAGGGCAAAGCCCGTATAGGGATAACCGATTACGCCCAGCAGGAATTG
>DTXZ01000054.1 GCA_012962155.1 Aquificales bacterium | reverse complement strand
TCCGCTTCCAGCTACAGCGGGACGGAAAGTTCGGGAAACGTTGAGATAAGACAGGATTTAGATATCGATATAAAGGATAAAAATGTGCTTTTGGTGGACGACATTCTTGACACGGGAAGAACCTTCAAAAAGGTTTTAGAGCTTTTACACACAAGGGAACCTAAAAGTTTAAAAACCTGTGTTCTACTGGATAAACCCTCCCGCAGGGTTGAAAAGATTGACGCGGACTTTGTAGGGTTCAAAATTCCCGATAAATTTGTAGTTGGTTACGGATTGGATTGGGATGAGCTGGGAAGAAATCTAAAGGGAATATACGGAGTGAGGTTTGATTAAAGGTTTTCCTTTACCTTTAAATAGAGTTTTACTTTGTGCAAAAGTTCCGCTGGGTTTCTTATCGGGTATTCCAAGTTTTGCAATATTTCTTCGGCGGGAACACCCTTTACTGTAACCCCTTTTAGTTTTTCTATAAGTTCCGCAGCCTCTTTAACGGGGAAGTGGGTTCCCTTAATCTTTTTAAGAATTAGGTAGGCCCAAGGAACCTCCAATGCCTCGGCGGTTAAAGTGCAGTAGTATTCAAAGATTTTGGGTTCCTCACCTTCCTTAATAAGTTTGTAGGCAATTTTCGCCAGTCCCCCCGCAGTGTGCACTTTAAGTTGCTTTCTCTCTTCGGGAGAAAGCTCATCCAGGTGTTGGATTTTATAAAGGGCTATCTGAGGGTCGGCCCTTAAAATTTGTCTTACGGTATTCTTGCTTATTCCCACTTCCTCGGCTATCTCATCCTCCGTTTTTAGGTATTCTTCCCTAAGAACCACCACAAATGAAGCCCTTGCAAGGGAGGGAAGCCACGTAAGGGTTCTGTATTCTGCCAATTTCTGCAATCCCCCTATGATGTCTATGGATTTTAAAAACACCCTTGTAACGAGAGATTCTATATCCTTCTCTACTGGCGGTATCTCTACCACCATAATTCTACCTCCCAAGGTTGTTAATATAGGTCCGCAACTTTAAGGGGCAAGGGAAAGAAAGAATTTAATCGGCGATGAGGACCCTTTTAATCTCTTCAATAGATGTTAGACCTTTTCCAATTTTTACCAATCCATCTTCGTATAGCGTTCTCATTCCTTCCTTAACAGCTTGTTCCTTAATTTCTTCGGAGTTTGCACCTTTGAGTATCAATTTTTTTATATTCTCGGAAACCTCTAAAAGTTCGTGAACCGCCATTCTCCCTTTATAACCGCTATTGTTACAATGGTCGCATCCCTTGGGGTTTTCGGTATAGATGGTTAAACCGGTGTTGTAAAGTTCTTGGTATTCCTTTATCGTCTCCATTATCTTTTGTTTCTTTTCGGGATTTTTTTCCTTAGTCAATCTCCGTTGAAGATTTTCTATAACACGACGAATTGCATTTTTTACCTGAGATACCAATTCCTCATAGTACTCCTTGGGATAAACCTCTTCCGCTTTTAGTTTACATTTGGAACAAAGCTTTCTTACCAAACGCTGGGCTACTATCAAATTTACCGCCGTCCCAACCAGGAAGGGTTCAACTCCCATATCCACCAGACGGGTGGTAGTTGAGGGGGCATCGTTGGTATGTAGAGTGGAAAATACTAAGTGACCGGTAAGGGCGGCTTTTATCGCTATTTGTGCGGTTTCCAAATCCCTAATCTCTCCAACCAAGATAATGTCGGGGTCTTGACGTAGAAAAGCCCTTAACGCGGCAGCAAAGGTCAATCCAACCTTTTCATTGATTTGAACCTGGTTAATTCCTGGAATGGCAACCTCAACGGGGTCTTCCGCCGTCATAATGTTAACTTCGGGTGAGTTTCTCTCCTGAAGGGCGGTGTAGAGGGTTGTCGTTTTACCCGAACCGGTGGGACCGGTTACCAAGACCATACCCCAAGGTTGGTAGATATGGTGTCTAAACAGAAATAGGTTATCCGATTCAAACCCTAAATCCTCTAAGGTGAAATTGAGATACTTTTCCGCCTCCTGGATACGCATAACAACCTTTTCGCCGTAAATGGTTGGAATGGTGGAAACCCTAAAGTCTATCTTTTTGTTTTGAATACGAACCCTTATGCGTCCGTCTTGAGGTTTTCTCCTTTCGGAGATGTCCAAATTTGCCATTATCTTTATACGGGCAACCACCGCATCTTTAACCCTGGAAGGAAGCCTTTGGAAAATCCTTAAAATTCCGTCTATACGAAAACGTACTATTAAAGCCTTCTCCTGAGGTTCTATGTGAATATCGGAAGCTCCTCTTCTGACACCTTCCATTAGTATCGCATTGACAAGCTTTATAATTGGAGCCTCTTCTTCCGCCGCCCTAACTACTTGGTTCCAATCCATTTCCTCTTCTAAGGTTTCCGTTTCTACATCTTCCCCTCCCAATTGATGAACTATTTCTTCGACAACATTTTCTTCCCTTTGAAGAAGTTGCTCTATTAATCCCTCCATAAGGGAGAAAGGAATCACTATAGGTTGGACCTTTTTGGCTTTTAGTAAAAGTTTCATTGTATTTAGAGCCTGGGTATCAAAAGGATTGTTTGTTAAAACCTCCACTACTCCTTCACTTTCTCGGAAAGGTATAATTTTCTTATTTTGAATAATTTCCAAAGGAATTTTTTTTAGAAGATCTCTGTCTATTTGGTTGATATTTATTTCCTTTGCTATTCTCAATCCAAAATTTCTATGTAACAATTGAAGAAATTTATCCTCATCCAGATAACCGTTTTTAATAAGAAAAGTTAAAACATCGGCTTTAGGAGGCAGCTTTTTTTTTATCTCTTCAACCTGGGAATAGCTTAATATCCCGAGCTTTAACAAAAGCTCCAATATTTTTTCATTCATAGCTCTGCTCCTCCGAAGGGAAAATTCCTTCCTCAACTTCTTTTTTATATTGAGAAAGTGCCTCCTTAAACAATTTTGAGCCTTCTACATATCTTTTGACAAATCGCGGTTTTATATCCTCAACCAAACCTACCAAGTCGTGGAATACTAGAACTTGACCGTCGGTGTATTTTCCCGCCCCTATTCCTATCACTGGAATTGTTAGCTTTTGGGTTATCTCCTTTGCTACATCCCAAGGGGTTACTTCCAAAACGAGCATTACCGCTCCCGCCTTTTCCAGGGCAAGGGCTTCTTCCAAAAGCCTTTTTCTCTCCCCTTCCCTTTTTCCCACAACTTTGGCACTGCCGAATATCTGTATCTTTTGAGGGGTAAAACCCAAATGCCCTACAACCGCTATTCCTATATCGGCAAGCCTTTCAACAATCGGTAGGATTTCTTTACCGCCTTCCAATTTTACCGCATCCGCCTTGGTTTCCTTTATAACCTTTATGGCGTTTTCAATCGCTTTTTCTACCGAAACTTGATAACTGCCAAAGGGCATGTCCGCTATAACAAAGGCCCTTTTTACCCCTTTTTTAACAGCCTTTGTGTGATAGATAATTTCTTCTAAAGAAACCCCTAAGGTGTTTTCTTCACCTTTAAAAACCATTCCCAGTGAATCGCCTACGAGCAAGCAATCTATACCAACTTCGTCGCAAAATTTTGCGGACAGATAATCGTAGGTTGAAACCATTGTGATTTTCTTCCCTTCCTTTTTTTTCTTAAAAAGGGTTTTAACCGAAACCTTTTTATCCATCAAAAGTTTATTCTCAACCACCCCATATTTCCCGTGAAAATTTAACTTCTTTAATGAAGAAGCTTTTGTCGGTCAGAGAACTTTCTACCGACCATATTGAAGAGATTTTCAAAAGAGCAAAAACCTTTAAGGAAAAGGGTTTTTCTCCTAAACACCGAGGGGAATGGGTTTTAATGTTCTTGGAACCCTCCACGCGAACCCGCCTCTCCTTTGAAAAGGCGCTGAGGAGGTTGGGAATAGATACCTATCTCTTTATCTCCGAAAGTTCTTCAATGAAAAAGGGTGAAACTTTAAGGGATACGGTTCTTACCCTTGCGGCCCAAGGTTTTGAGGGTTTTGTTATAAGAACTCCCATAAACGGTCATTTTAGGGAAATAGAAGACGTAGGTGTATTTGTAGTCAATGCGGGTGACGGAACCAACGAGCATCCGACCCAAGCCTTAATAGATGCCTTTACGCTAAGGGAAGTTTTCGGCAACCTAAAAGGTTTAAAAGTCCTTTACGTGGGAGATACTCTTCACAGCCGGGTTTTCCGTTCGGGAGTTTGGCTGTTTAACAGTCTGAAGGCAAAGGTAGGTTTTTGCTCCCCTAAGGTTATGAAACCGGCCGATAGTTCTCTACTACCCATTGAAGAGGAATTTGAAGATATAGATACCGCCCTAAGGTGGTGCGATGTGGTAATCTTTTTGAGAATCCAAAAGGAGAGACAGAGTAAACCTCTTCTCATTTCCGAAAGGGGTTACTTGGAAAATTTCGGTTTGACCCCCGAAAGGGCTGATTTTCTAAGAAAACATAAAAAGGTTTACATGCACCCGGGACCCGTCAATAGGAATGTGGAGATAGCGGATAGCGAGATTTACGGAGAAGGTTCCCTTATTTTAAAGCAGGTTGAAAATGGAGTTTTCGTTAGGGCGGGGGTTGTAGATTTCTTAAAAAGAGTAAAGTAAAGCGACGGAAAGAGAAAAATTTATGAGATAAACATTACCTAACCTTCCGAGGTTTCTATCTCTTCCCTAACATCCTCGTATTGTTTATATTCCTCACTGTGAACCAAATCGGTTATGAATTTGTCAATATCCTCTTTTTCAACTATAGTTCCAACCAATAACTTTCCCGTATATTGGTTGTTTTCTATCTCCCAAAACATATAGAAGAAGGGGTATCTCTGCTTTAACATGCGGTAAGCTCTTCCGTATTTGGAGTCTTTAAAGGGATTTTGTTCAAGGAAAAAATGGTTGGGAGCAAGCTCTATCTTCCACAGTTCCACACCTTTTTTGGTTATAACCTTCTGAAGTTTTATAGGTTTTTCAAAAAGTGTCTTCATAAGTTGGAAAATTTACTTTTTGCCCCTTTTAAGTCAAGAAAATTCCTAGCCCTTTTTCAGTTTTTCTACAATCAGGGGAAGTTGCTTTAGCATAGCGTTGGGGTCGGTTGCAGTAATTAAGTTTTCATCCACCTCAACATCTTTGCCAGTATATATTGCACCCGCATTTACGAGGTCGTCCTTTATGGCGAAAAATCCCGTTACTTTTTTCCCTTTTACTATTCCCGCAGATATCAAAACCCACGGTCCGTGGCATACCGCTCCTACAATTTTCCTTTCCCCGTAGTGCCTTTTTACAAACTCCAAAAGTTCGGGATATCTCCTCAACCTATCGGGGGCGTAGCCACCGGGAATGTAGACGCAGTCAAAGGTTTGGTTTTTTATCTCTTTAAAAACTTTGTCGGGAACGTAGGTGCAACCCTTTTTACCTTTGTAGCTTCCCATTTCGGGGGCAACCGAAAAGGTTTCAAAGCCTTCCTCTTTAAACCTCAAATAGGGATAGACAAACTCAACATCCT